>CALKVR010000138.1 GCA_938004815.1 uncultured Polyangiaceae bacterium
TCAAGTGGGCCATCAACCAACCGTGGGGCATGGTGCTCGTCACCGGCCCCACCGGCTCGGGCAAGACGACGACGCTCTACTCCGCGCTCAGCGAGCTCAACAAGACCGAGGTCAACATCTCCACCGCCGAAGATCCGGTCGAGTACAACCTCCCCGGTATCAACCAGGTGCAGATGCACGACGAGATCGGCCTCAACTTCGCCGCGTCGCTGCGCTCGTTCCTGCGGCAAGACCCCGACATCATCATGGTCGGCGAGATCCGTGACTTCGAGACCGCAGAAATCGCGGTCAAGGCCGCGCTGACGGGCCACTTGGTGCTCTCGACGCTGCACACGAACGACGCGCCGAGCACGATCTCGCGCCTCCTCAACATGGGCGTCGAGCCGTTCCTCATCACCGCCAGCGTCAACCTCGTGCTCGCCCAGCGCCTCGCCCGCAAGGTGTGCCTCGACTGTCGCACGCCGTTCCGGCCCGAGAACGAGCAGCTCCGTGACTTCGGCTTCAGCGAGCAGCAGGCGCAGGTGCAGCAGCTCCTGCGCGGGGCCGGCTGCAAGAACTGCAACAACTCGGGGTTCAAGGGGCGCGTCGCGCTCTACGAGGTGATGAAGTTCGGCGAGAGCCTGAAAGAGATGGTGCTCCAGGGCGCCTCGACCGCCGAGCTCAAGACGGCCGCGATCAAGAACGGCATGAAGACCCTGCGCCAAGCGGGCATCGAGAAGATCATCGCCGGCGTCACGACGATGGAAGAAGTCGGCCGCGTGACGATGGGCGATTGACGTTCCTGCCAAGAAGGCGAGGCCGGAGTGCTCGGTAGCGTTCGACCCTGTGGATTCGCCCCCCTAGCCCCCCTCCCCTGCGGCGAGGGGGGAACCAACTCATGAGCCAAGCCGTCAACGAGAACCTGCGATTTTCGATCCTCCAGCTGCTGCAAGCGGTGGTCGAAAAGGGCGCGAGCGATCTCCACCTCACCACGGGCACGGCGCCGCTGCTCCGCATCGACGGCAGCGTGTTCCCGCTCAAGCTCCCGCCGCTCAAGAACGTCGAGGTCAAGCAGCTCGTCTATTCGATCTTGACCGAAGAGCAGAAGATCAAGTTCGAAAAGACGAGCGAGCTCGACTTCTCGTTCGGCGTGCCGAACCTGTCGCGGTTCCGCGGCAACGTCTTCGTGCAGCGCGGCAGCGTCGCCGCCGTCTTTCGGCGCATTCCCCACAAGATCCTGAGCTTCGAGGAGCTCGGCCTGCCGCCCATCGCCCAAGAGATAGCGAAGAAGCCGCGCGGCCTCGTGCTCGTCACGGGCCCGACGGGCTCGGGCAAGAGCACGACGCTCGCCAGCATGATCGACAAAATCAACTCCGAGCAGCGCGTGCACATCCTGACGATCGAAGACCCGATCGAGTTCGTGCACGACCACAAGCTCGCGATCGTCAACCAGCGCGAGATCGGCTCGGACACGTTCGGGTTCAAGGACGCGCTCAAGCACGCGCTCCGGCAGGACCCGGACGTCGTTCTCATCGGTGAGATGCGGGATCAGGAGACCGTCTCGGCGGCCCTGACCATCGCCGAGACGGGCCACCTCGTGTTCGGCACGCTGCACACCAACTCCGCCGTCTCGTCGATCACGCGCATCATCGACGTCTTTCCCGCTCACCAGCAGGAGCAGGTGCGCGTGCAGCTCTCGATGGGCCTCATCGCGATCCTCTCGCAGCAGCTCATGCCGCGCGCCACCGGCAGCGGCCGCGTGCTCGCGATGGAAATCATGGTCCCCAACCCCGCGATCCGAAACCTGATCCGCGAAGACAAGCTGCACCAGATCTACTCGCAGATGCAGGTGGGACAGGCGGGGAGCGGCATGCAGACGATGAATCAGTCGCTCGGGTCGCTCGTGATGCGCCAAGCGGTCTCGCTCGACGAAGCCTTTCTCGCGTCGAGCGATCACGACGAGCTTCGTCAAATCCTCCAACAGACGCGGCGTTGAGCCGCGGCCGGCGGGCGCTGATCACGCGTCGATCGTGCGCGTCCGCACCCCGTCGGAGAGGCTGTGGAGACGGTGTGGAGCGAAAGAAAATTCATCAGTAGTTACGAGCTCTTCGATCGCGATCGGCGAAGTTCAACTGCACCGAATTTGACTGGCTCTCACACGTTCAGTAGCCTTGTACGCATGCAGGGGCTCACAGACCGCCAGCAGCAAGTCCTCAAATACATCCGCGACTCGATCACCACGCGGGGCTATCCGCCCACCCTTCGCGAGATCGGTGCGCACATGGGGATTCGCTCCACCAACGGCGTGAACGATCACCTGCGCGCCCTCGAGCGTAAGGGCTACCTCACCCGCGAGGACATGAAGAGCCGCGCGCTGCGGCCGATCAACCTCCCCGCTGGGCTCGGCGGGGGCTCCGACGGCGACCCGACCGACGTGCGCGCCGCCAACGACGACTCGAGCATGGTCGAGATCCCGCTCCTGGGTCGCATCGCAGCCGGCGCGCCGATCCTCGCCCAAGAGAACGTCGAGGAGACGCTCCGCGTCGACCGCGACATGGTCCGCGGCGGCCGCGACGTGTTCGCGCTCCGCGTCCAGGGCGACTCCATGATCGACGCCGGCATCCTCTCCGGCGACACCATCTTCGTCCGCAAGCAGAGCACGGCCGGGCGCGGCGAGATCGTCTGCGCCCTCATCGGCGACGAGGCGACGGTGAAGTACTACTTCCCGGAGAAGGACTACGTCCGCTTCCAGCCCGCCAACGGGTCGATGGCGCCCATCCTGGTCCGGGCGTCCGACTTCAAGCCCACCATGCTGCTCGGCGTCGTGGTCGGCGTCTTCCGACGGCTATAGTCACGCGACTGCTTGCAGTCTGAACGGATAGCTACTAGCTGTGCCCGGGCTTGATCGGCAAAAGGCGCCCGCGCATCGATAGCGCGGCTGCCCGGAGGAAAAGCCTCGTGGCCTCGAGACCGCACAAGTTTCTGATCGCGCTCACGCTCGTTGCCTCTGGCTTGCTCGGCCCCGGCGTCGCCGACGCCGCCGGCAAGAAGGACAAAGAGGCGCAGAAGTTAATCACCACGGCGCTCGACGAGGACTACCTCAACCTCGAGTTCGACAAGGCCGAAGCGAACCTGAAAAAGGCGCTGAAGGCCTGCGGCAAGGACCAGTGCTCACCAGAGGTGCTGGGCAAGGTCCACGTCGCGCTCGCGACCGTCCACGGCGTAGGCCAAAAGAAGCTCGACGTCGCGAAGGCCGACCTGGTCGCTGCGCTCCAGGCCGACCCCAACGCGAAGCTCATCGAGGGCCTGAACCCCCCCGAGCTCGAAGCCAAGTTCAAAGAGGCGAAGGCCGAGGCCGGCACCGGCGGCGAGGGCGGTGAGGGCGGCGAGGGCGGCGAGGGCGGCGAGGGCGGCGAGGGCGGCGAGGGCGGCAGCAAGCCCGCTCAGCCGGCCGGTGACTTCGACCACACGCCGATCGCCGAGCAAGCCGTCAACTACCCCGTCCCGGTGTTCGCCGAGATCCCCGACGAGCTCGGCGCCGAAAAGGTCATCGTTCGTTACAAGCCCTACGGCGGCACCAAGTGGGAGACGCTGAACCTCGAGAAGGGCGACGGCGGGTACGGCGGGCTCATCCCCTGCGCGGCGGTCACGACGACGGGCGAGCTCAAGTACTACATCATCGGGTCGGACGCGGGCGGCACGCCCGTCGCGACCGCGGGCTCCCTCAAGAACCCGTACAAGGTCCGGATCAAGAACAAGATCACCGGCGACAAGCCCAGCCTGCCCGGGCAGGACCCGCCGAAAAAATGCATCATCGCCTCCGATTGTCCCCCCGGGCTCCCGGGCTGCGAGTCGGTGCGCGGCGACAAAGAAGAGGGCCGCAGCTGCGACGCGACGAGCGAGTGCAGGGCCGGCTTGGTCTGTTTGAACGGCGAATGCGCGCCCGGC
>CALKVR010000139.1 GCA_938004815.1 uncultured Polyangiaceae bacterium
CGCCGCCCGGCTGGTGTAGAGCAGGGGCGTGTTGGCCGGGTTGACGTGGACGACGCCCTCCGCGCTCTGATCGTCGATGAGCTCCTCCAGATCGCTGGACCCGTCGAGGTGGAAGCCGACCCACGGCGCGTACTCGTGCAGGACGACGCGAGCGCCCTCCTGCTGGCAGAACTGGACCATCTGCACCTGCGCCCACCCCTCGGTGTCGCTCGCCATCACGAGGTCGGCGTCGGGGGCCATTCCGACGAGGCGCGAGAACCCCGGCTGCCCCGCGACCATCACGCCCGACGAGCCGATGCCGTGCAGCATGTCCTCGTCGAAGGGCGCCTCGATCAGGTTCTCGCCCCGCACGAAGTCGTCGTCGCCCACACGAAAGACCTTCACCTTGGAGGTCTTCAGCGCGACGAGCTTCTCGTCCTCGTCGAGGGCGCCGCTCGCGTTCACGTCGTCGAGCACGAAGAGGCGCTCGCCGTAGCCGGGCGTCTGTTCGTCGAACCCCTCGGCGACGCCGAAGTTGCGGCGGCCGTCGCCGTTCTCGTCGGCGTAGAGGTAGTCGTAGACGCCATCGAACGCGGGCGCGTCGGTGCCGAACATCGGCTCGCCGGTGCGGCGATCGATGACGACGCCGTTCATCGCGCGGATGGTGACGGGGCCGTTCCCGAGGTCGACCTGGTCGACCCCCGGCTCGAGCTTGCCGCTGCCGTTCGCGTCGATCCAGGTGAAGTACCCGCCGTCGGCGCGAAAGAAGAGCGGATGCATGATGTCGATCCCGTTGTCGACGTCGCAGATCGTGACGCCCGCGCCGGTCAGCTTCGCCCCCTCGCCTATCCGCGAGCGCCACGTCGCGTCGGCCGAGATCATCGACGCGGTCAGATCGAGCGGACGCGGAGACCGGATGGGCGGGCCGTCGACGTTCACCGACCGCACGAAGTCGAGCGCCGCGACTGCGGTCGCCGCCCCCGGCGCGAGCTCGGCCGTCACCATCGAGCCGTGCACGAGCGGCGTGCCGCGCGACCCCCTGGCGATCGTCGCTCCCGCGGCCTCGAGGGCGCTCAGGTCGGACGCGGTCGCGGCGCCGTCGAGGCGAATGACGACGGGGGTGGTGGCGCGACGCGGCCCGAACGCCGGCACCCCACGAAACGAGGGCAGCTCGAGCAGATCGAGCCGCGGCGAGACCTTCGGGGATCGCTGCACCGGCGCGGCGTCGGCGATCGGCGCGGCGAGGACGACCAAGAGCGCGAGGGTGACCGACAAGCCGGCGTCGAGGCGTCGCATGCGTATCGAGAGATACGCGACATCGTCGCCGATGTCGGCTCAAAGCCCCTCAAGGCAGGGCGCGGCAACAGCGGATCCCGGTCGAGTAGTCGGCGTACGACAGCACGTGGGACTCGACCTTGGAGTCGCAGCCGTCCTTTTTCCCACGAGCGTAGAACCCTCCCACGAACGTGCCGTCGTCGTCGTCGATCCACTCGTCGAGGTTGCCGACCATGTCGTAGATGGCGTCGTCACCCCACTTGCTCGCGCAGCCGGGCGTGCCCCCCGTCCGCCGAAGGAGCGGGCCCCGCGGAGAGCGCACCAGGTTGAAGCGCGGATCGGTGTGGTTGATCGTCGGGTCCTCCCAGAGGAGCACGCCCGGGTGCGCTTCACGGAAGATGTTGCAGCGACCCTCGACGTACGTGTCGCCGTAGGGAAAGAGGCGGTCCTCTTCGCCGCGGCAGGCGGTCTTCCATTCGCCGAGGGTACAGAGGCGCTTGCCCGCGTTCTTGCACGCGACCACGGCGTCTTTGCCGCTCGCGTAGCCTTGCGGCACCTCACCCTTTTTGGATCGCGCGACCGGCGCGAGCCCCTTCTGGCGTTGCCAGGCCGGGAGCTCCGGCAACCGCGTCGCCTTCTCCAGATCGCTGCCGGTGCCGGTCTTGTCCTTCCACAGATCGGCCAGGTAGCGCGCCTTGGCGGGGTCGGGTGGGTAGTAGGGCGAGAGCACCGCGCCCGTCTCGAGATCGGACGTCGTCGCCTCGAAACGATCGACGCAGAACGGCGCGCCCGACTTCGGGCGAACCTTCACCATTTCTTCCGGGCACTGCGGCTCTGGCGGCGGCGTGAGGACGGCCGCGCTCGGGGGTACGCTCGCCTCGGGGCCCGGCCCCGGCGGCGGAAGACCCGGGGCGATGCCGGAGGGCACGCTGTCCGTCGCGGAGGCGCTCGGCGCGGGCGGCCCTGCCGACTCGGTCTCGCAACCGATCGCAAGCAGCATCGACATCGCGGCGACAGCCCTGTGCGTCACTCCCAGGAAACCTACTCGCGCGCTCTGATTCCGTCGAACATCAACGCCAGGCCCGCCTGCGCCCAGCGCAGGCGCGCCTCTTGATCGGGCATCGCCAGCGTGCGGCGCGTGCCCTCCATGATGAGCGCGATGAGCATCTCGGCGGTGGCGCGGACGTCGAGGTCGGCCCGCAGAAAGCCCTTGTCGACGCCGTTCTGGAGGAACCGCGCCATGTGTGTGTTGTACGTGTCGATCATCCGGGTGAGCCGCTCGCCGTCGATCACCATCGACTGTTCGTGAAAAAACCGGAGCACGTGCGGGTGCGACACGCCGAGCTCGAGCCACCCGATCAGTATGCGCCTCGACTGGTCGCGGTACGCGCCGAGCGAGTCGCTCTCGCTGGGGTCCTCGGCGAGGCCCACCTCGGCGAAGCGCATCATCACGCGATCGAAGACGTGGAGCGCGATGTCGTGCTTGTTCTTGAAGTAGCGGTAGAACGTGCCGTGCCCGATGCCGAGCGCGGCCGCGATGTCGGCGATCCCGGTGGCGTGGTAGCCCTTCTCCGCGAAGATCTTCTCCGACGCGTCGAGGATCTCTTCGCGTCGCAGCTCGACGCGCTCGGCGGTACGACTGGTCACGCCCACGTCTGGACCACGGCCCGGCCGCGGCGTCGATCCATGAAGTTGGGGCCCATGAGCGCGAGATCGTACGCGCTCGGCTCGAGGCGGGTGACCTTTACCCCCTGCGCCTCGAGCGCAGAGACCTCGCGCGCGAGGGTGCGCGACATGGTGGTG
Source organism: uncultured Polyangiaceae bacterium (assembly GCA_938004815.1). GTDB lineage: Bacteria > Myxococcota_A > Polyangia > Polyangiales > Polyangiaceae > Xiheicaenibacterium. The sequence goes on from CALKVR010000139.1 coordinate 3,058, forward strand.
CGCAGCACACGCTCGGCGGCTTGCCCGAC
>CALKVR010000140.1 GCA_938004815.1 uncultured Polyangiaceae bacterium
GTTCGCCGCCGTCGCCGCCAAGCCCGCGCCCCGCAGCCCGGCTTCGCCCGAGGACCCGACGGTCAAGCTCGCCGCGCTCAAGAACCAGCTCGAGAGCGACCCCCGGCCCCGCTACGTCGTCATCAAAGACGGCATGGACCACGGGCCCTTCACCGCGGTCGAGCTCCTCCAACAGATCGCGTCGCACTCGTTCGTCGGCGATCACCTCCTCCGCGACACGCTCTCCGAAGAAGAGCGCAAGATCGACGACTGGGAGGACTTCCACCTGTTCGCCCACCAGGCGAAGCTGAACCGCGACATCAAGCAAGAGCGCAAGGCGCTCGAGGCCGTCGTCGCCACCGAGCGCTACCGCCAGAACTGGAAGATCCTGGTCGGCGTGGGCCTGCTCGGCATCATCGGGTCGGCCGGCGTCGCCTGGTGGTCGATCCAGCGCGGCCGCAGCAGCAACGACCAGAAGGTCCACGACGACAAGGCCAGCAACATCGACACCGACCTGGCGCTCTCGGCCGGCAAGGGTGGAGCAAAGGGGGGCGGCGCGTGGAAAGGCGGCGGCGCCGGCAGCCCCCCGGCCATCGCCGGCGGTGGCAGCTGCGAGGCCGCCATCGCGGCCTACACCGAAGACTACACCGCGCGCGGGGTGCCGCCCGATCTCGGCGCCTCCGACTTCGGCGGCGTCCTCAACCGGGGCACGTACCTCAACTCGTGCGGCGTCCCCTCCAACATGGAGGTGTCGATCTGCGCCGCCGTCCAAGGCGGCCGCGCCGTCGGCGTCACCGTCGTCACCAAGCCCTCCAACCCGGGCATCTCGAGCTGCATCTCGGGCGCCGTGCGCGGGCTCGGCTTTCCTGCGCACCCGCGCATGGACATCGCCCGTACGCACTTCGCCGCGCAGTGATCCGGGCCGCACGGTGATCCGGCTCGAGAGCGTGCACAAGGAGTTCGCGGGCATGCCCGTGCTCCGCGGCGTCGACCTCGAGGTCCCCGAGGGGTGCCTCTACGGGCTGATCGGGCCCGGCGCGTCGGGCAAGAGCGTCATCCTCAAGACCATCACCGGCCTCTTCAACCCCGACAGCGGGCGCGTCCTCGTCGGCGGAGAGGACGTGCACGCCATGAGCGAGCTCGACCTCCAGAAGTTCCGGCTTCGGTTCGGGATGCTCTTTCAGAACAACGCGCTCTTCGACTACCTCAACGTCGCCGACAACATCGCCTTCCCCATGCGCAGGATGACGACGCTGTCAGAACAAGAGATCGCCCAGCGCGTCGCCGAGCGCCTCAAGATGGTGAACCTCCCCGGCTTCGAGCAGCGCATGCCCGCCGGCCTCTCCGGCGGCCAGAAAAAGCGCATCGGCGTCGCCCGCGCCACCGTCATGACCGCCCCCATCGTCCTCTACGACGAGCCCGCGGCCGGTCTCGACCCCGTCACCTCGCAGCGCATCTTCGAGCTGCTCCGCAAAGAGCAGCGCGCCGCCGGCGCGACCGTCCTCATGGTCTCCAGCGACCTCGACCGCCTCCTCACCGTCACCGACCGCGTCGGCATGCTCTACCGCGGCCGCATCATCTTCGACGGCACCACCGCCGAGGCCAAAGCGAGCACCCACCCCTACGTCCGGCAGTTCGTCCACGGCCTCACCGAGGGCCCGCTGTAGGTGGCTGGCGTTTTTCGCCGATAGCGTCGCGATCTCGGCGTCGAGCGGACGAGAACATGGAAGGCGCCACGTTGTTGCTCTCGCTCTACGAGTGCGTGAACTGCCCGGTCAGCGTCGAGGCCTGCCCGAACGGGTGCTGAATCGTACGCGGCAAGCGCGCGTGCCGTTGCACTCCCGCATCCCGATGATCGTAGCCCAATCAAATGTCTCGGCGCTCGCGCACACGACAGCTCGCCCTACCCCTCCCCGCGGCGCGCGGCGGCCGGCGCTGAGCGGGCGACGAGCGCGGTGCGGCGTGCTCGCGAGCACACCCGGCGACAAAATGTATGAAAGCCGAGCAGCGGTCGTCGTGTGACGTCGCTGCTCGGCTTTTTGGAGGCGGTTCCTTCGTTTCCGATCTCTTCGCTTCCGCCCACCTACGTAGCAGGGGGAGTGCCAACGGCTCCCTCGCGTCGGTTTCGGGCGCGGCACGCGAACGTTGCGCGCAGAGCCGCAGCTTTCGTGAAGCAAAGCGTCGCGATCCCGCTCGGCTGTCGCGATCCGACCCCCACGCTCGAATTTTCAGCGCGACGCAGGCACACACCTTGCGACGCAGAGCGAGAGAGGCGGCGCAGCGCGCGCCGAAACCACCGAGGATCGTCATGCAGAAGCACGAGTACGTGGGGGCACGCCAGTTCGACATCGGCGCCGGTGAAGACGGCCCCGCGAACGACGAGCTCGACGGCGGCCGCGTGCAGCTCGGCTCGAAGCGCATCCGGTCCGACGCCGAGATCGCGGTCGAGGTCCACGATCGGATCCACGAGCGCGACGATATCGACGCCCACCGGGTCGACGCGAGCGTTCACGAGGGCGTCGTCGTCCTCAGCGGCGTCGCCCCCGACGAGGCGACGCGCTACCTGGTCGAAGAGATCTGCGCCGGTATCCGCGGCGTCATCCAGATCGTCAACACCGTCGACGTCGAGGGCCACCCCAGCGCGGGCCGCAAGCGCAAACACGGCTGGTACGCGCACTGAAAAATACGCAACAGGCGACAGGCATTTCACAACGAACAATCCCCGACACCGCCCGTGGCGGGCCACCGCGTGGATGCGGCATCATTCGGCGCGTCAGCGCGCCTGCGCGTTGTTCACTGTCAATCGCCTGTCGCCTGTTGCGTATTTCTTCTACTGTCCCATCCCTCCATGGGCCAGAACCTCTCCCAGCCTCCGCCCGGCCTGCGTCACGAGCTCACGCTCCGCCAAGGCTTCGTCGACCGCGTTCGCTACGCGCGCTCCAAAAACCCCAGCACCGCGACGCCGTGGGACCGGTTCGTCGCGCTGTCGCTCGCGGTTCGAGACCAGCTGGTAGAGCGGTGGATCGAGACGCAGCGCACGTACCACGAGCGCGACGTGAAGCGCGCGTACTACCTCTCGGCCGAGTACCTCCTCGGCCGGGCCCTGCGCTCGAGCCTGCACGCGCTCGACATGTACGATCAGTACGAGAAGGTCCTGGCCGACATCGGCGTCGATCTCGGCGAGCTGATCGAGCAAGAGCCCGACGCCGGGCTCGGCAACGGCGGCCTGGGTCGCTTGGCGGCCTGCTTCCTCGAGTCGCTCGCGACGCTGTCGCTGCCCGGCATGGGCTACGGCATCCGCTACGAGTTCGGGATCTTCGAGCAGGCCATCCGCAACGGCTACCAGGTCGAGCGCGCCGACGAGTGGCTCAAGTTCGGTAACCCCTGGGAGTTCTCACGGCCCGAGTACACGGTGCCCGTCGGATTCGGCGGCGGGACGATGCACGTGCCCAGCGAGAACGGGGGCTTCAAGGTCCTGTGGAAGCCGGAGACCAAGGTCGTCGGCGTGCCCTACGACACGCCGATCGCCGGCTACCGCTCGAACACCGTGAACACGCTGCGGCTCTGGGCGGCGCGCGCCGACCAGGAGTTCGACTTCTCGCTGTTCAACGCGGGCGACTACCTGCGCGCGGTCCAAGAAAAGAACCACTCCGAGGTCATCTCCAAGGTCCTCTACCCCAACGACAGCTTCGAGATCGGGCGCGAGCTCCGTCTCAAGCAAGAGTACTTCTTCGTCGCGTGCTCGATTCACGACATCGTGTGGCGCTACAAGAAGGGCCAGCCCGACTTCTCCACGTTCGCGGACAAGGTCGCCATCCAGCTCAACGACACCCACCCGGCGGTGGCCATCGCCGAGCTGATGCGCGTGCTCGTCGACGAGCACCAGCTCGAGTGGGGCGACGCGTGGAAGCAGACGGTCGGGGCGTTCGGGTACACGAACCACACCCTCCTGCCCGAGGCGCTCGAGCGCTGGCCAGCGGGGCTCTTCCAGCGCCTCCTGCCCCGACACTTCGAGATCATCGGCGAGATCAACCGCCGCTTCTTGCGCGAGGTGATGAGCCACTTCCCCCATAGCCCGGCGCACCTCTCGCGCATGAGCATCATCTCGGACGGCCCCGAGAAAGAGGTGCGCATGGCGCACCTCGCGGTCGTGGGCTCGCACTCGGTGAACGGCGTCGCCAAGCTCCACAGCGAGCTCATCCAGACCCAGCTCCTGAAAGACTTCTTCGCGCTCTACCCCGAGCGCTTCAACAACAAGACGAACGGGGTGACGCCGCGCCGCTGGATGCTCGAATGCAACCCGGGCCTCGCGAGCCTCATCACCGAGCGGATCGGCGACGGCTGGGTCACCGAGCTCGACCGCCTGATCGGTCTCGAGCCCCACGCCGACGACCCCGAGTTTCGCACGCGTCTCCGCACGATCAAGATGGAGAACAAGCTCGCGCTCGCCAAGCTCGTCTACGACCTGGTCAAGCTGCGCATCGATCCACAGAGCCTGTTCGACGTGCAGATCAAGCGCCTCCACGAGTACAAGCGCCAGCACCTCGCGGCGCTCCACGCGGTCACGCTGTACTTGCGCGCCAAGCGGGGCGAGAGCGTCCAGCCGCGCACGCTCATCTTCGGGGCCAAGGCCGCCCCCGGCTACCGCCGCGCCAAGCTGATCATCAAGCTCATCCACGCGATCGCCGACACGGTGAACGCCGACAAGCGCCAGAGCGCGATTCGCGTCTTGTTCCTGCCCAACTACCGCGTGAGCCTCGCCGAGCGGATCATCCCCGCCGCCAACCTCTCCGAGCAGATCTCCACCGCCGGGATGGAGGCGTCGGGCACCGGCAACATGAAGCTCTCGATGAACGGAGCGCTCACCATCGGCACGCTCGACGGCGCCAACATCGAGATCCGTGACGCGGTCGGCGCCGAGAACTTCTTCCTCTTCGGCATGACCGCGGACGAGATCGCGGCCCGGCGCGAAGAGCGGCTCACCGGCGCGCGCTCGCTAGAGGCGAGCCCGCTGCTCGCCGAGGCGGTCGAGCTCATTCGCGAGGGCTTCTTTTGCCCCGAGGAGCCGGGGATCTTCAACCCGCTCATCGACGATCTGCTCGGCTACGACCCGTACATGGTGCTCGCCGACTTCGCGGCGTACGCCAAGGTGCAAGCCGAGGTGGACGACGCGTTCCGCAAGACCGACGACTGGACGCGCAAGGCCGCGTTCAACATCGCGCGCGTCGGCGGCTTCTCGTCGGATCGAACCATCCGCGAGTACGCCTCCGAGATCTGGGGCATCGAGCCCCAGCCCATCACCTCGCTGCGCGATCCTTCGCTCGTCCCGAACGCCGACCCCGACCCGGTCTGACGTCTCGACTTTCGGCGGGCCTTGCAAAACGGCGGCCGAGGTCTCACTAATGGGTGCGAATCCCCCGATGGTGCCCCCGCCCGACCCCGAGAACCCCGAAGGCGAAGAAGAACGCGAAGGCTCGGTCGAGACCGAGGAGCGCCCGAAGATCCAGAAGGCGCGCCGCTTTCGCGTGATCTTTCACAACGACGACTACACGACGATGGAGTTCGTGGTCCGCGTCCTGATGAAGTTCTTTCACAAGACCGAGACCGAGGCCCACCAGATCATGCTCACCGTTCACCACAAGGGGCAGGGCGTCGCGGGCATTTATCCCCGAGACGTGGCAGAGACCAAGGTGACTCAGGTGATGCAGTTCGCCAAAGAGAACGGGATGCCGCTCCTCGTCACCGCGGAGCCGGAGTAGCCATGCGTATCAGCCCCGAGGTCGAGGTCGCCTTCGGGCTCGCCACGCGCGAGGCCCAGAGCCGAAGGCACGAGTACGTCACCGTCGAGCACCTGTTCTACGCGCTGCTCTTCGACGACGAGACGCGCGACGTCGTGCGCCACGCCGGGGGCGACGTCGACAAGCTCAAGAAGCAGCTCGAGAAGTTCATGGACGACGAGCTCGAGTCGGTCTCGGAGGAGGCGTTCGACTCGCCCGTGCTCTCGCTGGGCTTTCAGCGGGTCGTCGGCCGCGCCGCGATGCACGTCCAGTCGAGCGGCAAAGAAGAGCTGAAGGGCAAGAACGTCCTCGTCGCCATCTTCGCCGAGCAAGACTCGCCCAGCGTCGCGCTCCTCTCCCAGATGGGCGTCGCTCGCCTCGACGTCGTGAACTACCTCTCGCACGGCGTCTCCAAGGTCGACGACTCCGGCGCCATCGAGCTGTCGCCCGAGAGCGAGGGCCCCGGCGGCGAGCCGGGCGGCGACCCCAAGCCCAAAGATCCGCTCAAGGCGTTCGCCACGAACCTCAACGAAGAGGCGGCCCAGGGCCGCATCGACCCGCTGGTCGGCCGCGGCGACGAGGTCATGCGGACGATCCACGTCCTCTCGCGCCGGCGCAAGAACAACCCCCTCCTGATCGGTGACGCCGGCGTCGGCAAGACCGCCATCGTCGAGGGCCTGGCGCTCCGCATCTCGCAGGGTGAGGTTCCCGATCCGATCAAGAGCTCGGTCGTCTTCGCCCTCGACATGGGCGCTCTCATCGCCGGCACGCGCTACCGCGGCGACTTCGAGAACCGGCTGAAGGCCGTGCTCAAAGCGCTCGAGCAAAAGCCGGGGAGCATCCTCTTCATCGACGAGATCCACACCATCATCGGCGCGGGCGCCGGCAGCGGCACCATGGACGCGTCGAACCTGCTCAAGCCCGCGCTCGCGTCGGGCAAGCTCCGCTGCATCGGCGCCACCACGTTCGAAGAGTTTCGCGGCCACCTCGAGAAAGACTCCGCTCTCGCCCGCCGCTTCCAGAAGATCGAGGTCGGCGAGCCCAGCGTCGACGAGACCCGCCGCATCCTCGACGGGCTCCGCCCCAAGTACGAGGAGCACCACGGCGTCACCTACTCGCCCGAGGCCCTCGAGGCGGCCGCGACGCTCGCGGCACGGCACCTGCGCGACAAGCGGCTGCCCGACAAGGCGATCGATCTGCTCGACGAGTCCGGCGCCGCCGCCAAGCTCGCGCACGGCCCCGGGTACGTCGTGACCACGACCGACATCGAGCACATCGTGGCCAAGATGGCGCAGATCCCGCCCAAGCAGGTCTCGCACAGCGACAAGGCCGCGCTCAAGAATCTCCAGGACGACCTCGGCAACGCCGTCTTCGGCCAGGCCGAGGCGGTGGCCGTCGTCGCCAACGCCATCAAGCTCTCGCGCGCCGGCCTGCGCAGCCCCGAGAAGCCGATCGGTTCGTTCCTCTTCACGGGGCCGACCGGCGTCGGCAAGACCGAGCTCGCCAAGCAGCTCGCCAAGTCGCTCGGTATCTCGTTCGTGCGCTTCGACATGAGCGAGTACCAGGAGCAGCACACCGTCTCGCGCTTGATCGGCGCACCGCCCGGCTACGTGGGCTACGACCGTGGCGGCCTCATGACCGAGGCGATCGCCAAGACGCCGCACGCCGTGCTCCTCCTCGACGAGATCGAGAAGGCGCACCCCGACGTGTTCCAGGTCCTGCTCCAGGTGATGGACCACGGCACCCTCACCGACAACACCGGCAAGAAGGCCGATTTCAGGCACGTCGTCTTGATCATGACCAGCAACGTCGGCGCGCGCGATCTGCAGCAGGTCAAGGTCGGGTTCGGCGACCGCGGCTCGGTCGGCGAGGACGACCGAGCGTTCAAGAACCTCTTCAGCCCCGAGTTCCGCAACCGCCTCGACGCCCGGGTGAAGTTCGCGCCGCTCGACAAGTCGGTGATGGGCAACATCGTCGACAAGTTCATCAAAGAGCTCGTCGACCTCTTGGCCGACCGCAAGGTCACGGTCGAGGTCGACGCCGCCGCGCGCGCCTACCTCGCCGACAAGGGCTACGATCCGCAGATGGGCGCTCGACCGCTCGCTCGTGTGATCGAGGACGAGGTCAAGGCCAAGCTCACCGACGCGATCCTCTTCGGTGCGCTCGAGAACGGCGGCGTGGCCAGGGTCGGGCTCGACAAGGACAAGGGCGAGCTCGTCTTCGAGTTCGAAGCACGCACGTCTTGAGTCGCATGCGCGGGGGGGCCTTGCTCGTTGCGGCATCCTTGGCCGCTTGTGGCGACAAGCCGTCGGCGGCGCCCACCAGCGCCGCGCCGGTGACGGCGCCGAGCTCTGCGGCGCCGCTCGCGGCGCCGCGTCCGAACGCCCTCGGGATCTGCGACATGGCGTCGCCCGACGAGCACGTGTGCTTCGAGTTCACGGACGCCGAGCTCTTCGACGAGCGCGCTCGAATTTGCGGCACGGGCTCGCGCCGCGACGCGGCCTGCCCGGCCCAAGACGTCATCGGCACGTGCCGCCTGCCCGACGGCAGCGTCCGCTTCGGCTACCCGCCGAAGACGCCGCTCCAGCACGAGAAGTACTGCAAAGAGGCGCGCGGCAAGTACGCCGTGGGGCCCGATGCCCCGCCGCCCGACAAGCGGACCCTCATCGCGTGCCGCGGCAAGCACAAGGGCGCGTGCGAAGAAGAGGAGTCGTTCACCCTGGCCCGGGTCGAGCACGCCAAGGACGAGTGCTCGGCGTTCGGTGGGACGTTCGTCACCGGTGAGGGGTGCGACCGTGACAAATCCGTCGCCACGTGCGATCTCGAGGGCAAGCGGACGATCGTCTTCTACCCCGACGGCCAGCTCGAGGAGCCCGACGAGCAGAAGACGTTTTGCGAGGAGCGCCGCGGAAAGTTCGCGGGGGCGGTACCGGCCCCGGCCGTCAGTTCAACGAGTACGGCAGCGCCAGATCAAACGGCGCAATGACGGCGTCGAACTCGGAGCCGTCCGCCCGGCGCATCTGGTAGGTGCCGCGCATCGTGCCGCGCGGGGTCTCGAGCACACAACCGCTCGTGTACTCGAAGTGTTCCCCCGGCTTGAGCGAGGGGGTCTGGCCGACGACCCCGGGGCCGCGCACCTCTTCTACCTTGCCGTTGCCGTCGGTGATGATCCAGTGCCGCGTCCGCAGCTGGGCGACCCCCTCGCCCTCGTTGAGGATCTTGACCGTGTAGGCAAAGACGTAGCGTTTGTCGCGCGGCACCGACTGCGCGGACACGTACTCGGACGAAACGCTCACGCGGATCCCCTCGGTCACGGCGACGGACATGGCCGAGATTGCTAGCCCCTTGGATCGCTTTCTGCAACCCATCCGTTGACATCACCCGGGCGGGACGAACATTGGGCGCGCATGGCGATGGCGGCAGAGCTGAACGACACGGCCATCGTCCCCCACGGCTACGTGGCCCTCGGGCCCTTCGCCACCGAGCGCTCGCTGCGCGAGGCGGCGCTCGTCCTGACGTCGGTGTCGGTGCCCCACGCGGTGAGCTGGGGGGGCGGCGGCGGCGTCTTGTTGGTGCGCGACGCCGACTACGATCGCGCGCGGTCGAACCTCGACCGGTACGAAGAAGAGAACCGCGACTTCCCTCCCCGGCGCGTCGTCGAGCGCCCGCGCTACGGCGGCATTCCGTGGCTCGCGCTCGCCTTCCTCGGGCTCGTGGCGTTTTTCTTCGTGACCGGCCCCGTCGCCAAGCCGCACGGGCCGTTCTTTCGCGAGGGGTCGAGCGTCGCCGAGCTCGTGCTCTCGAGCGAGCCGTTCCGTGCCGTCACCGCGCTCACCCTCCACGCCGACACCGGTCACGTCCTCGGTAACCTCCTCTCGGGCGCGATCTTCGGCCGCGCGGTCGAGCGGCGGGTGGGGCCGGGCAGCGCCGCGCTCGCGATCACGGTGAGCGGCGGGCTCGGCAACGTCATGAACGCGGGCTTCTACAGCTCGCTCGGCGAGGCGCACGCGTCGATCGGCGCGTCCACCGCCGTCTTCGGGGCGGTGGGCATGCTGGCGACGACGCAGCTCATGCTCGGGGGCACCACGATCCTCACGCCCAAGTCGGGGCGTCACTGGACCGAGTACGCCTCGCCGATGGTCGGCGCGCTGGCGTTGCTCGGCACGCTGGGCTCGAGCCCCAGCTCCGATATCTGGGCCCACGCATTCGGCCTCGTCGCCGGCATCTTCGTCGCGATCCCGTTCGCCCTCGTCGCGCGCCGCTCGCGCGCGTCCGGCCGGTGGGGGCAGCTCGCGCTCGGCCTCGCCGCCCTGGGCGTCATCGGCGGCTCGTGGGCGCTCGCTCTCGGGCTCCGTTCCTGAGGGCACGCCGCCGGTTCACTGCCCCGCCGGCTTGCTGTTCCGCCAATCTATTGTGCCGCCGATTCACTGGCCCGGGCCGTCGAACAGGCCGATCGAGCCGCCGACCCACGTCAGGTTCTTGTTCTGGTCGACGCCGAGCATCTTGCCGCGTGACAGGCGCACCAGGTTCAGCGTCAGGCGGGGCTCGGCGTCGCCCGGGCTGCGCAAGAACATCATGCGAACCTCGGCTTTCACGCCGCCAGGGGCGTCCGATGCGCCGGGCGCCATGGCGATGCCGGGGTGGTACTCGATCTTCTCTTGGAGGAGCCAGCCGTCACGCTGATCGTCGGGCACGGCCGCGATATCGGCGTGGGTCGGATCGACGACGACGCCGCTGCCCGCGAACGAGAAGAGCGGCTTGAGCACGTAGCGGGACAGATCTGCCGGCACGTCTTTGCCGAGATCACGCAGCGTGCGCGCCCGCGGCACGCTCGGGTGATCGAGCCTGGGCAACGAGTGCTTGGAGATGATCCAGTACCAGTTCGGGTGCGAGCACCACGTGACGTCGAGCTCGTCGCGGTACGAGAACGGCAGCTCGACGCCGGCGCGGGTCAGCTCGTCGAAGACGATGCGGTTGTAGATGCGCTCGACCGGGACGAGCTTGCCGGCCTTCTCGCGGTAGAGCTTCTTGCCCTGCTTCTTCAGCGCCGTCGGGCACGTGTAGTCGACGCCGATGAGCTGCTTGGTGGCGGCGAAGTCGGGGAACGTCTTCTGTTTATCGGGCGTGAGATCGAGGAGGACCACGTGCTCGGGGTCATGATCGCCCACCACCGCGCTCCGCAGCCGCTCGGTGAAACGCGGCACGTCGAGGCCGTCGTAGAACACCGACCACGGCCGATCGAGCTCGCCCGACGCGGCGCGCATCTGGTCGGCGATGACCTCGAGCTTGAGCGCCATCAGCGCGTAGAGCGACGGAAACGCCTGGAGCTCGACGACCTTGCCGTCGAGCTCGCCGTCGGGGCCGCGGGTGATCGCGAAGTCGACCTGCACGCAGTCGGGCTGGTCGGTCTCGCCGGGGGTGTCGAGCTCGGCCGGGATCGCGCCGCGCCCCGCCGCCACCGACGCCGGCGCGAGCGCCTGCTGGAGCACCTCGCGCGCGTGCTTGGCGAGCCGATCGCGGAGCTGGTTCGGGACGAAGAACGGCGTCTCGGCGACGCGGTACGGGATGGGGCAGCCGACCCGTTTCTCGAAGGCCGAGAGGAAATTCCGGTAAAAATCGTCGGTGAAGACCGCGTTGTAGCGTTCGCGAAAGCGCGCATCCATGGTGGGGTCCTGCGGACCATTGGTAGCACGCCCGGTTTCGGCCCGGCGATCTCGTGCTAAGAAGCGCCATGCGCTTTTTCACGGCCATCCTCGCCGCCGGTCTCGTGACCGCCGGGGTCGGGTGCGACGCGCTCACCGAGCCGAACGCGATCACCATCCAGCGCGAGCCGCCGCGCGCCCCCAAGCCGATCGAGCCGCCTCAGGCAGCGAATCAGCCGGGCGCCGCGGCTGCGCCGGCTCAACCGCCCGCCCGCCCGGCGATGCCGGCCGGCATGGGCGCGGCCCCCAAAGCGGGGGGTGGCTGAGGCGGCTGACGGGCTCCGGTCGGAGCTCACACGAGGTTTCGGTGAACGAGCGGCGTCGTCTCGCTCGGTGGCGGCACGCTGCCATTTCCCCCCCCCGCCCCCCTCACGTGCGTGAGGGGGGTGCCCCTGCCGAGGAGGATGCGTGTTCTACGAGACCGAGGAGCACGCCGCGCTTCGCGAGCAAGCCCGGCGCTTCGCGAAGAAGCACATCCAGCCGTACGCTCACGCCTGGGACGAGGCCGAGGAGTTTCCCCGTGAGCTCTACCGGCAGGCGGCCGAAGCCGGGATGATCGGCGTCGGCTACCCTACCGAGGTCGGCGGCGGCGGCGGGGCGCTGTCTCACGTGCTCGCGATCAGCGAAGAGCTCGTCCTCGAGGGCCACAACGTCGGCGTCACGGTGGGCCTGGGCAGCCACGGCATCGCGCTGCCGCCGATCATCCGCGTCGGCACCCCGGCACAAAAGGAGCGGTTCGTCGCGCCGGTCGTGCGGGGCGAGAAGATCAGCGCCCTCGCGATCACCGAGCCCGGCGGCGGCAGCGACGTCGCGAGCATCCAGACGCGCGCGGTCCGCGACGGCGCGCACTACGTCGTCACCGGCAGCAAGACCTTCATCACGTCCGGGTGCCGCGCCGACTTCGTCACGACCGCGGTGCGAACGGGCGGCCCTGGTCACGGCGGCGTGAGCCTGCTCGTCATCGAGCGCGACACGCCCGGCTACTCGGTCAGCAAGAAGCTGAAGAAGACGGGCTGGTGGGCGTCGGACACGGCCGAGCTGACCTTCGACGGCTGCCGCGTGCCGGTCGAGAACCTGATCGGCGAAGAGAACCAGGGGTTCGTCCCGATCATGATGAACTTCGCGACCGAGCGGATCTTCCTCGCCGGCCAGTGCGTCGCGATCGCCGAGCTCTGCCACCGCGAGTCGGTGAAGTACGCGCGCGAGCGCGTGGCGTTCGGCAAGCCGCTCTCGGGCTTTCAGGTCACGCGCCACAAGCTCGCCGACATGGCGACGCGCATCGCCGCCGCCCGCGCGCTCCTCGGCGAGTGCGTCGTCCGCCTCGAGCGCGGCGAGCAGATCATGCCCCTCGCGGCCATGGCCAAGAACACCGCCATGCTCGCGTTCGTCGCCGACCAGGCGGTGCAGATCCACGGCGGCTACGGGTACATGCGCGAGACGCTCGTCGAGCGCCTGTACCGCGACGCGCGCCTCTACCCCATCGGCGGCGGCACGCGCGAGATCATGAACGAGATCATCACGAAAGCCCAAGGGTATTGATTCTTGCGCTTCGCGCTTCCCGCACCCGCCATGAGCTCTCGAGGCTATTCATGACCAAACTGTCATATGTTCTCCTGTTCGTGGCGGCCTCCGCCTGCGACTCCAACCCCAACGTCCCGCCCCCCAAGCCGGGCACGACCCAGGCAGCTCAGGCCACGGGCGCGGCCCCGGGCCCGCACGGCGCGACGCCGGGCGGCCAGGGCAAGGCCAAGGACACCACGATTGTGTGGAAGGCCCCTGATGCATGGAAGCTCCTGGACCACCCGAGCCCCATGCGTTTGGCGACTTACACGATCCCCAAGGCCGAGGGCGACGCCGAGGACGCCGAGCTCTCGGTGACCCGCGTGGGCGGTGATGTGGCCTCCAACATCCAGCGCTGGTCCGGGCAGTTCGAGGGCTCACCGCAGCCCAAGACGTCCGAGCGCTCGGCCGGCGATCTGAAGATCACGGTGGTCGAGCTCGAGGGCACCTACTCGGGCATGGCGATGCCCGGCCAGGGGGCCGCCGGGCCGAAGCAGAATTTCGCCATGCTCGCCGCGATCGTCGAGGGCGGCGGCGACGCTCACTTCTTCAAGATGACAGGCCCGAAGAAGACGATCGACGCAGCGCGTGGCGGCTTCGACGAGCTCGTCTCGAGCTTCGGAAAGCGCTGACGAGCGCGAGCTAAACCCGGCCGTTTGCAGTATGATGTGACGCGACGGTTTCCGAGCGGTAACGGCCTTTCTTTCGTGCTACGTCCTGCCGGTACGCGCTCGCTTGGAGGTCCTCTCATGCGCATCTCTCGCCCCCGCATCGCCCTCTTCCTCATCCTGGGTGGTGCCCTCGCTCACGAAGTGGGCTGCTCTGCCGGTGCTACCGACGGCGCCGGGGGCGACGCCCCCACCACGTCGTCCGGTGGGCTCGGCGGCAACGGCGGCGCGTCGAACAGCTCCTCGAACGTCAGCTCGACCGGTATGGGCGGCGGCTTCAC
>CALKVR010000141.1 GCA_938004815.1 uncultured Polyangiaceae bacterium
GGCCCCGAGATCGAGGAGCTCGGGCGGTCGTTGCCCCCCGGCTACGCGGTCACGGTCGGCGGCGAGCAAGAGGAGCAGAAGAAGTCGTTCGCCGAGCTGGTGGTGGTCCTCCTCATCTCGGTGGGTGCGATCTTCATCGCCCTCCTCATGCAGTTCAAGAGCGCCATCAAGCCGCTCATCGTGTTCGCCGCCATCCCGTTCGGCGTGGTCGCGTCGCTCGTCGGCCTGCGCGTGATGAACGCACCGTTCGGCTTCATGGCCTTCCTCGGCGTCATCAGCCTCATCGGCGTGATCGTGAGCCACGTCATCGTCCTCTTCGACTTCATCGAGGAGAAGCGCGAGGAGGGCGAGCCGCTCATCGACGCGCTCCTCGACGCGGGCGTGCTCCGCCTCCGCCCCGTGCTCGTCACGGTCCTCGCCACCGTGCTCGGCCTCGTCCCCCTCGCCATGCACGGCGGGCCGCTGTGGGAGCCCCTCTGTTACGTGCAGATCGCCGGCCTGACGTTCGCCACCGTCGTCACGCTCGTCCTGGTCCCGGTCCTCTACGCCATCTTCGTCCTCGATCTGCGCCTCGTGAAGTGGACGCGTGAAGACGAGACGCACGAGCCGCACCCCGCTCCGCCTCCCCCGGCCGCTCAGCCTGCCTGACCGTCAAACCGCCGCAACGTTCGAAGGAGATCGTCATGCATTCTCATCGCATCATCCCCCAGCCCCACGCGCTCGCCCTCGCCGCGCTCGCGTCCCTCGCCCTCTCCGTCTCCACCGCCGGCGCCGTCGAGCCCTCGGACGACGCCGCTCCTCCGAGCAAGGTCGACGAGACCTTCGCGGCGCTCACAGGAAAACGCGGCGGGTTGACGGCGGCCCAAGTGGTCGCTCGGGTCGGCAAAGAGAGCCCCAACATGGCCGCCGAGCGGGCCGACGCCGACCAGGCGGCTCGCGAGCTCGACAAGACGATCCTCGACTTCTTTCCCAAGCTCACGACGCAGGCGAAGTACGCGCGCCTCAACTCGATCGACCCCGAGCCCAACCAGCCGTCCGCCGAGAGCATCGACAATCAGTGGAGCTTTCTCTCCACGCTCAGCGTCCCGATCTCGGACTACGCGGTGCGCCTGCCGCAGGCGCACCAGGTCGCCAAGCACAACGCCGAAGCGGCGCGACACGAGGCCCGGGCGACCGCGCGCGGCGTGGCCTTCGAGGCCAAGGTCCTCTACTACAGCTGGGTCAAGGCCGAGCTCGCGGTGGCCGTCGCCGCCGAAAGCCTGAAGCTCGCCGAAGAGCAGCACCAGCGAACGGCGACGCTCGCCGAGGCAGGCGCAGCCACCTCGGCCGATCAGGCGAGCAGCCGCGCCCTGATGGCGCGGTCGAAGCTCCTCCTGGCCCGGTCCAAGAACCTCGCCGCCTCGTTGCGGGCGCAGCTCTCGGTGGCCATGCACGACGACCCGGACATCACCGGCGAAGCGGCGAGGGCCTACACCATCGGGGAGGATCTCGCGGACGATTGGGCCAAACCCGAGCGGCTCGGGAGCCAGGCCACGCTCGCGCGGCGGGCGCTCGCCACGCGGCCCGAGATCGCCTCTGCTCTCGCCCACCTCGACGCCCTCGACGCTCAGGTCGACGTCGCGCAGAGCCAGTCGTATCCGCGGCTCGACGCGTTCGCTACCTTCGGAGCCCAGAACCCCGACCCGCGGCGGTTCCCGCAGAGCGCCGAGTTTCACCGGACGTGGCAGGTCGGCGTCCAGCTCACGTTCTCGC
>CALKVR010000142.1 GCA_938004815.1 uncultured Polyangiaceae bacterium
CGTCAGCGAGGGGCCGGTTTCCATACCAATGCGAACTTTGCGAACGCGGTACTAGCAGGTGCCGCCGCGTCCGCAGTAGCGCTACCAGGGCCGGCGGCGGTACCTTGTCGGGTCTCACCAGAGGGAGACACGGTCATGGCAGACGAGCAGCTCTTCGAGCACAGGGCGGGCTTCGAGCAGGGCGAGATCTCGGGGAACGTCCGCCTGGGCAAGTTCGAGGCGCACTACGAGGAGCTCTTCGCCGACGCGCTCGAAGACGGCGTGATCACCTCGGAGGAGCGAGCGCGCCTCGAGAAGGCCGCCGAGTCTCTCGGGCTCGATCGTGATCGCGTGCTCGCCCTGGAGAAGGCGCTCACGGCCGCGTGGGAGACGCGGCACGCGGCGCCGGTTCGCGAAGCCCAGCACGAGCCGCCCGCGATGTCGCTCCGCCCGCTCGAGCTCGAGAACGACCCGCAGGTGCGCGGTCTGCGCAAGCGCATCCAGGACCTCGAGGCGCGCGTCCACCAGCTCGAAGTCGAGCTCGAAGAAGCGCGATCGCACATCGCGGTCGACATCGATTTCTCCGACATGACGGCGGCGGCGGCGCCCCCCGACGACCCCGAGGAGCTCTACCGTCGCGTGCGGCACGATCCGCGCGACGTCCCAAGCCTGCACGGGCTCTTCCGCGCGCACCGCGAGCAAGATCCGGATCGCGCGTGGTGCGTCGGCCACGTGCTCGCGTTCCTCGGCGCGGCCAGCGACGAAGAGCGCGCGTTCGTCGCCGAGCGTGACCCGGGCGGCCTCATCCGGCCCAGCTCGTCACTCAGCCCCGAGGCGTGGAAGCGGATGCTCTTTCACCCGGACGAGGAGCTCTTGACGGGCGAGATCTTCGCGGTCGTCACGAGCCCCGTGCTCCTCGGTCGCGTCTCGGCGCTGCGTCACCAGAACGCGCTCCCCAAGCTGGACCCGGCTCGCCTTCAGGATCTCAAGACGTCGACGGTGCAGGCGGTTCGTTGCTTCGGCTGGGCGGCGTCGATCCTCGGCATGGCGGCGCCGCCGCTCTACGCCGACCCGGCGTGGGACGGCGTCGTCGAGATGGTGCCGGGCGTTCCGCCGTCGACCCGCCTCGGCAAGCGCGCGCTCTCGGGGCGCGGGCCGCTCGACTTGGCGTTCCTCGCGGGCCGGCACCTGGCCAGCTACCGAGAAGACCACTTCCTCCGTCTCCTCTTTCCGAGCATCCCCGACCTCGAGGACATCTTCGTCGCCGCGCTCACCATCGGTCAGCCGCAGCTGCCGCTCGCCGCCCAGGCCAAGCAGCGCGCGCTGCCGATCGCCAAGGCGATCGAGCCGCTGCTCGATCCGGCGCAGCGCGACCGTCTGCGCGGGCACTTCCTCCGCTTCGTCGAGGAGGGCGGTCGTACCAACTTGAATCGCTGGGCCCACGCCGCCGATCTCACCTCGATCCGTGCGGGCCTCCTCTTGGCCAACGACATCGGGGCGGCGCAGCGCATGCTCGAGCTCGCGGGCGAGAGCGAGATCGAGGCCAAGGTGAACGACCTCATCGTCTTTTTCACCGGGGACCGATGCTCACGCCTCCGCAAGCAGCTCGGCATCTCCTGACGTTCGCGGCTGTCCTCGGCGCGGCCGCGGCGTGCTCGCAGACCGAGGCGCCCGCGGCCACGCCCGCCGAGTGCGCGTCGCGCGGGGCGTGCAGAGAGAGCGGTCGATGCAGCCTCGACCCCAAGACGAAGCGGTGCGTCGTAGGCTCTGACGCGGACTGCGCGCGCGCCGACATCTGCCACGTCGATCAGCGGTGCCGCAAGGTCGGTGAGGTCTGCGACAAGTAGCGCGCGCGTAGAGTTGGCGCGCCGGTTGCGAGGCAGCGATCCATGCACCCGTGGACCTGCCGTAACGAGGACCCCGACGGGGACGAGTGGAGCTTCAGTGCCTCGGGTGTCGGCCCAGCGCACGGCGCGGGCGTCTCCGGCGTCCATGCGGCGGGCGCTCGCGTCGGCCAGCACCTGCGGCTCACGCGCTCACTGGGCGCTGGAGGCATGGGGAGTGTGTGGGCGGCCGAGCACGTCGCGCTGCGCATGCCCGTCGCGGTGAAGTTCCTGCGCTCGCGGTACGCGTCCAGCTACGAGGCGGTGGCGCGGCTGCGCCGTGAAGCGGCCGCGGCGGCGCGCATCCGCAGCCCCCACGTCGTCCAGGTCTTCGATCTGCAGGCTACCGATGCGGGCGTCCCGTACATGGTGATGGAGCTGCTCGAGGGCGAATCGCTCGAGGAGTACATGGGGTGGCGCGGTCGCTTGAGCCTCGACGAGACCTGCGCGGTCGTTCGGCAGGTGGGCGCCGCGTTGGCGAAGGCGCACGACCTCGGCGTCGTGCATCGCGATATCAAGCCCGACAACATCTTCCTCCTCGAGGGTGATCGCGAGATGTTCGTCAAGGTGCTCGACTTCGGCA
Organism: uncultured Polyangiaceae bacterium; assembly: GCA_938004815.1. Lineage (GTDB taxonomy): Bacteria > Myxococcota_A > Polyangia > Polyangiales > Polyangiaceae > Xiheicaenibacterium. The sequence continues at coordinate 2,446 of CALKVR010000142.1, forward strand.
TCGCGCTCGATCTCGCCGAGGGTGTCAGCCGCCTGACCTCGGAGGGGGCCGTCGTCGGGACGCCCCACTTCATGGCGCCCGAGCAAATGATGGGGAGCGAGCACGTCGGCCCCGCGGCCGACGTCTGGGCGCTCGGCGTGGTCGCCTACCGATGCTTGACACAGAGGCTGCCTTACGAAGAAGAGAGCGTGGCGGCGATGGCAGTCGCCGTCGATCGCGGCCCCCCCGAGCCGCCTTCGAAGTTCGCGCCCGAGCTCCCGTCCGCGATCGACGCTTGGATGGCTCGCGCCCTGGAGCCGCGAGCGAGAGACCGATTCCGAGACGGTCGAGAGATGGTCGAGGCGCTCGAAGAGGCGCTCGCGATCACCAAGGGCGACCGATCGCGGGTGCCCACCGTTCGCGACGGCGACCTGACCCTGCGCTACCGGCGCGCCGCCCGCCGTACCGCGCGGCTCGAGGCAGCCACCCTCAAGATGACGGCGCGTCGCGGGTCGGCGCACTTTCTCGCGGCGTCGATCGTGGTCGCGGCGTTGCTCATCGCGGTCTGGCTCGGGTGGTCGAGCCCGACCGAGGACGCGGCGGCGGTCGAAGGTGCGCGCACCGCGTCAGGGTCGGTCGAACCGTAGGCGGCCGAAGCGCGACGCGCGGTGGAAGTTGCCTTTGCCGAGGATCGGCGACCACGCTGCGCCCCCGTTGTTCTCCATGGCGTAGAAGTTCGCGCGCCACCTGTCTCCGCCGCGTGGCGGCGCGGCCTTGGCTTTCGTCAAGCTCGACCACGGGATCGCGATCTCGACCGTGTACCCGTGGTCCTCGTCGGAGGCGTCGTCGAGGGTGCCGTGGATGGTGACGCCGCTCTTGATGTCGCTCTTCCACTCTTCGTGGCCGAACGGTCCGTTCGGCTCGGTGCGCGGCGCGTTGTAGCCGTCGAATTGCGAGTCGAAGACGAGGTTCTGCGGGTTCACCTGTATCTCGTAGTAGTCGCGGTTGTCGCCGTCGCCGTCCGGGTCGAGCATCACCTCGACGGTGTCGCGCTCCCAGAGGTGGGGGTCGATGGCGCCCGCAGGGAAGCCGCCTTGCACGTCGCGATCTTCGACCGAGATCGCGATGTAGAGCGCGGCGTCGTCCCAGAACAGCTGCGCGCTGCCCTTCACCGACTTGCCTCCGACCGCGGTTCCCGTCCCCGGCTCGACGAACGTGTCTGTGCGCGCGGCGAGCCCCCACTGCATCTCGGCG
>CALKVR010000143.1 GCA_938004815.1 uncultured Polyangiaceae bacterium
ACTCGGCACCATCGCCAAGAGCGGCAGCCTCGAGTTCTTGAAACAGGTCCGGGACGCCGGCACCGACAAGGACGGCGCGATGCGCCTCATCGGCCAGTTCGGCGTGGGGTTCTACGCCGCGTTCATGGTCGCGCAGCGTGTCGACGTGCAGACGCGCAGCATGAAAGCGGGCAGCGAGCCGGTCCTCTGGCGCTCGAGCGGGGCGGACAGCTTCACCGTCACGAACGGTGATCGCACCGAGCCGGGCACCGACATCGTCCTGCACCTCAAGAGCGACCAGGGCGACTACCTGCGCGCCTGGCGCATCAAGGACATCATCCAGAAGTACTCCGACTTCGTCAGCTTCCCCATCTTCGTCGACGGCGAGCAGGCGAACCGCGAAAAGGCGCTCTGGGCCCAGCCCAAGAGCCAGGTCACCGACGAGCAGCACGAGCAGTTCTTCAAGCACGTGAGCGGCGGCAACGCGGGCGAACAGCCGCTCTTGACCATTCACTTCGCGATCGATGCGCCCGCTCAGTTCCAAGCGCTGCTCTACGTGCCGGCCAAGCCGCCGTTCGATCTCTTCCAGAAAGATCGCACCAGCCTGAGGCTCTACGCGAAGCGCGTGCTCATCATCGAGAGCTGCGATCGGATCACGCCGGTCTGGCTCCGGTTCTTGCGCGGCGTCGTCGACTCCGAGGACCTCTCGCTGAACGTGTCGCGCGAGATGCTGCAAGAGGACAAGACCCTGACCCTCATCGAGCGGGAGCTCGTGCGCCAGGTCATCAAATCGCTGAGAGACCTGTCGACGTCCGACCCCGACAAGTACAAGACGTTCTGGCGCCTGTTCGGCAAGGTGCTCAAAGAGGGGATAAGCGTCGACTGGAAGAACAAGGACGCGATCGTCGAGCTCTCTCGGTTCGAGTCGATGAACACCGCCGAGGGCGACTTCACCACGCTGCGCGCCTACGTCGACGCGATGCCCGAGGGGCAAGACGACATCTACTTCATCACCGGCAACTCGCGGCGAGCGGTCGAGTCGAGCCCCCACCTCGAGGCGTTCCGCAAGAAGGGCTACGACGTCCTCTTCCTCACCGACCCGATCGACGAGTGGGTCGCGCAGGCGCTCCCCGAGTTCGACAAGAAGAAGCTCAAGAGCGTCGTGCACGGCGACGTCGATCTCGGCGACGACTCCCCGGCCGCCGGCTCGGACAAGGCGCTAGACGCCATTCGCGCGGCCCTCGGCGCCCGAGTGAAAGAGGTGCGGTTCTCGAAGCGCCTCACCGACAGCCCGAGCTGCCTGGTGTCCGAAGAGGGCGCCCCCGGCGCCAACCTCGAGCGCCTGCTCCGCATGATGGATGAGCGCGCCGGCGAGCAGAAGCGCATCCTCGAGATCAACCCGACCCACCCGGTGGTCGAGAGCATCGCCGTCCTCGCCGAAAAGGAGCCCGGCTCCGAGCGCCTTGCGGGTTACTGCGAGATGCTCTACGAGCAGGCGCTCCTCGCCGAGGGCGTCGTCGAAGACCCCGTTCGCCTCGTGAAGCGCATTCAAGACTTGCTGGCCCAAGCCACCGGCGCAGCGGCCAAGAGCTGAGCGGTGTCGAAAGCGTTCACCAAAGAGCCCGACGGCGAAGACGACGACGCCGACGACGACCCCAAAGAAAAGCGCAGGCCCGCCGGCGACAACCACATCACGCCGGCCGGCTACCGAGCGCTCCAGCAAGAGCTCGAGCGCCTCTGGAAGGTCGACCGGCCCAAGATCACCGACGAGGTCGCGGTCGCGGCCGCCCAAGGCGATCGCAGCGAGAACGCCGAGTACATCTACGGCAAGAAAAAGCTGCGCGAGATCGACCGGCGCATCCGCTTTCTCACGAAGCGCCTCGACGCCGTCACCGTCGTGGAGCCCTCCAAGACCCAGCTCGGGCGCGTGTACTTCGGCGCGTGGTTCACCATCGAAGACGAAGACGGCGCAGAGTCGACGTACCGTATCGTCGGCACCGACGAGGTCGACCTCGACCGCAAGATGATCAGCGTGCGCTCACCCGTCGCGCAAGCGCTCCTCGGCAAACGCGAGGGTGAGAGCGCGGTGGTGATGCGGCCCAAGGGCGCCACCGAGGTCACGGTCGTGAAGGTCTGGTACGAGGGCGCGTAGCGGGCGAGAGACGGAGTCAGCCCTCGACCTCGAAGCGCATGACCACGGTGCCCTGCGTGTCGAACACCGTCATTCCGTCCTGGCCGATGAGCGCAACGCGGTTCTCGTTGACGAACATCAGCCCCACCTCGCCGGGCGACTTGGGCGACTTGGGCGCCGCGAAAGCCGCGCGCCGCTCGCCGCGCGGCGTCGTGATCTCGATGGTTCCATCGGCTCGAAGCAGGGCGAGGTGCTGGCCATCGGGGGACCACACCAGGTTCCCCGCGTCGGGAAAGTGGTGTGGTGGCCTGACGAGCTGCGCGTCGAAGACCCCGAGCTTGTTCGCGCCGTCGAACACCGTCGCGTGCGTGACGCCCCCCCAGACGGTGCGCGACAAGACGATGAACCGGCGACCGTCGGGAGCGAACCGGATGGCCCCGATCTCGCCCGGCACTTCGAGAGGCACGAGCGCTTGCGGGCTCGCGGGTTGGAACAGCACGAGCTCTGTCCGCCCGCCCGTGTCGCGCCCCGTGGAGCGATCGTAGCGCTGCTCGATCGGCGGAGGAGCGAACACACCGATCTTGCCGTGGGGCGACCAGCCCGCGACCGACCGGCCGTTGGCGAACGTCTGCGGCAGCGGCGTGCGTGAGATCAGCTTGTCGCCCTTGGTGTCGATCACGAACACCTCGCGGTAGTCGTGGCCAACGACGGCGCTGGCATCCCGGGCTCGCACCGGTTGCGTCAGCACGACCGGCACCGCCGACCGCGTGAGCCAGCGCGCCTCGCTCTCTGCGAGTGAGAGGAGCGCGCCGCCACCTTTCGTCTGGTCGGCGTCGCTCCACGCGGCCGCGAAGATCGTGTGGTCGTCCACCCAGCAGAACTCGACCGGATGGTCCCGCGTCTCGTCCGGCGCGAACAGCACGGGCTCACCGCCCGGCTCGACGACCGCGATCTCGTTGGTGCCCGCTGCGATCGCTAGGCGCCGCCCGTCGGGGCTCCACTGGAGCATGCGCGGCCTCGGCTCGAACCCGAACCCGTGCTCGTATCCGCTGGCGCCGATGGCCTCGCCTGCCTCGAGGTCCCAGACCACCGTCTGGCCAGGCGAGTCGCCATCGCCTGCGCTCATGCTGCCCGTCGCCAACCAAGGGCGGGTGGGGTGAGGAGCGGCGCAGGTGAAGCTCGCATGCCGCAAAACATCGGCGGGGCGGGGCGGG
>CALKVR010000144.1 GCA_938004815.1 uncultured Polyangiaceae bacterium
TTACAAGTACGAAGAGGGCGCCGAGTACGAGGAGACGCTGGGCGAGCGCGACGTCCTCGGCACCGTTCTGGTTCGGCGCACCGTCACGATCCAGAACGCCGAGCTCCGGCGCGTGACCGCGCCGCAGGGCATCTTCGTCAAGGGCGCGACCGGCTGGCGCACGCTCTCGTCACAGTCGACCGAGCTCGCGGGCGGCCAGGGCAAGGCGGTGCGGCCCTCCGACATGCGCGGCGTCCTCGGCATCGACACAGAGCACTCCGCAGTGGGCGGCTCGCAACGCGAGGACCGCCACCTGCCCGAGATCGCGGCGCTCCTCGACCCGCGCCAGTTCGAGCTCATCAGCAAGCCCGACTCGGGCCTCGTGGTCATCCAGGGCGGCGCCGGCAGCGGCAAGACGACGATCGGGGTGCACCGCCTCGCGTACCTCGCCTACCAGAACAAGCAGCGCTTCTCGCACGACAAGATGCTCGTCGTCGTCGGTAGCCCCGCGCTACGCGCCTACATCGGCGAGATGCTGCCGGCCCTCGGGCTCGACGGCCTCGCCATCGAGACGTACGCCGAGTGGGCGCGCGACCAGCGGAAAAAGCACTTTCCGTGGCTCGACGTCGAGATCGAAGAGTCGACGCCCAGCGTCGTGACGCGGCTCAAGACGCACCCCGTCTTGCTGCGGCTCCTCCACGACAAGGCCGAAGACTTCATCGCCGACCCCAAGACGCGCAAGGACTCGCACGGCATCCTCTACTTCTGGGCCGAGCTCCTCACGAACCTCGACCAGCTCTTGGCCGCGTTCAAGGCGAGCCCCGACCCGGATTTCTCGGAGACCGACCTTCGCCGGGCGTGGCGGTGGTGCTCGGACCGATGCCCCGCCGTCGTCGACCTCGATCCCGGCGATCGGGCCGAGCGGCGCGCGGCCGCCGACGACGAGCCCAAAGACGACGACATCGACGACGACCGCAAGATGGGCGTCGACAGGCGCGGTATCGAGGACGACGAGCGCGCCCGCCTCGACCCCGAAGACGACGCGCTCCTCCTCCGCGCGTACCAGAAGATCAAGATGGAGCTGAAGAAGAGCGTCAAGCAGCCGCTCGTCTACGAGCACCTCTTCGTCGACGAGGCTCAAGACCTCTCGCCCATCGATCTCGCCGTCCTCCTCGACTGCGTGAAGAACATCCCGCAAAAGGGCAAGGCTGACGACGGCTCGCCGATCCTGCACCGCTCGGCCACGCTCGCCGGCGACGTCGCGCAGCGCATCCACATGGACTCGGGCTTCCGCGACTGGAAAGAGGTCCTGTCCGACCTCGGGCTGTCGCTTGTCGAGATCGAGCCCCTCCGCATCGCGTACCGCTCCACCGCCGAGGTGCTCCAGGTCGCGCGGCACGTGCTGGGCCCCCTCGCCGACCCCGAGGCGCCGGTCGCGAACCGGCACGGCGCGCCCGTCGAGCTCCACGAGTTCCCCAGTGCCGGCGCCGCGGTCGCGTTCCTCGCCGACGCGCTCCGCCCGCTGTTCAGCCGCGAGCCGAACGCCACCGTCGCCATCCTCGCGCGCCACCCCGAGCAGGCCGACAGCTACTGGCAGGCCTTGAAGATGGCCGACATCCCTCACCTCCGCCGCGTGCGCGCGTTCGAGTTCTCGTTCAAGCCGGGCGTCGACGTCACCGACGTGAAGCAGGTGAAGGGCCTCGAGTACGACTACGTCGTGCTCGTCGACGTCAACCACACGACCTACGGCAAAGACGACGAGTCGCGCCACCTGCTGCACATCGGCACGACCCGCGCGGCCCACCAGCTCTGGCTGGTCACGACCGGCGACGCGAGCCCGCTGATCCCCGACAGCCTGCGCGGCTAGATCGTCCGTCGGCGCACCGGCCGCGCAGCGGTGCAGCGTTTGCGCGCGCCGGCGGCGGGCGCATGACGATTCTTGCGCAAGCACGGTTGGCGCCCCGCTTGCTTGGACCCACTGCGTGAAGAACCTGCTCATCATCGGCGCGGGAACGGCTGGCACCATCGTCGCGAACCGGATGTCGCGCGACCTCCGAGGGTGGGCGGTGACCGTCGTCGATCCGGGAGCCGACCACGCCTACCAAGCCGGCTTGCTCCATGTGCCGTTCGACATGCTGGACGAGGCGAGCATCACGCGACCGCGGACGTCGACGCTGGGCCCGCACGTCCGCTGGGTCCGCGAGGCGGTCAGGGCGATCGACACCAGCGGCCGCACCGTCGAGACGCGCGAAGGCGGCAAGTATGACTATGACATTATCGTCATTGCGTCGGGCTGCCGCATCCGCCCCGACCTCACCGAGGGCTTGACGGGCGAGGGTTGGGGCACGACCGCGTTCGACTTCTACACGCAGGCCGGCTCGTCAGCGTTGAAGCGCGCGCTCGCCGCGTTCGAAGGCGGGCGGCTCGTGGTCAACGTCGTCGAGATGCCGATCAAATGCCCGGTGGCGCCGCTCGAGTTTCTGTTCTTGGCAGACGCCTACTTCACCGAGCGCAAGATGCGCGACCGCGTCGAGCTCGTGTACGCGACCCCGCTCGACGCCGCCTTCACCAAGCCGATCGCGGCGCGAACGCTCGGCCACCTGCTCGACCAAAAGGGCATCTCGGTCGAGACCGAGTTCTCCACCGCAGAGGTCGACGGCGGCGCGCGCGTCGTCCGCTCCTTCGACGACCGTGAGGTCGCGTACGACCTCCTCGTGTCGATCCCGACGCACTCGGGCGCCGACTTCATCGAGACATCCGGGCTCGGCAACGAGCTCGCCTTCGTACCAGCCGACAAGAACACGCTCGCCGTCGATGGCCACGAGAACGTGTTCGTGCTCGGTGACGCGGGCGACTTCCCGACCTCCAAGGCGGGGAGCGTCGCGCATTTTCAGGCCGACGCGCTCGAGTCGAACCTCGTCCGCGCGACCCGCGGGCTCGGCCCGCTACCGACGTTCGACGGGCACGCGAACTGCTTCGTCGAGACCGGGCACGGCAAGGCGCTGCTCATCGACTTCAACTACGAGACCGAGCCGCTCACCGGTGACTACCCCGTGCCGGGCGTCGGCCCGTTCTCGCTGCTCGAAGAGTCGCGCGCCAACCACGCCGGGAAGATGGCGTTTCGGTGGCTCTACTGGAACGCGCTCCTTCGCGGGCGGCCGCTGCCCGTGCCCGCCCACATGTCGCTCGCCGGCAAGCACCTCCCCACGACCCCAACCTGAAAGGAGACGCCCATGTCGTCTCGCACGATCGCCGGCGCCGTCATCGACGTCGACGCCGAAGGCTTCATGACGCAATCGACCCAATGGACCCCCGAGATCGCCATCGCGCTCTCGAACGAGCTGGGCATCGCCCCGCTCACCGACGCCCACTGGAGGGTGCTCACGTTCGCTCGCGACGACACCGCCAAGCACGGCCAGTCGCCGGGGCCCCGCCGCATCGTCGCCGGCGCCGGCGTCACGATGAAGGAGCTCTACGCGCTGTTCCCCAAGGGCCCGGGGAAGCTGGTGGCCCGCCTCGCGGGCGTCCCGAAGCCGAAGTCGTGTTTGTGAAGAGGAGCCGACCATGACACCGGATCGAAAGCTCGCGATCATCTGTTCCAAAGGCAGCCTCGACATGGCCTACCCCGGCTTGATCCTCGCGAACGCGGCGCGGATGGCCGGCGTCGACGCGATGCTGTTCTTCACCTTTTGGGGGCTCGACATCGTCAACAAGGCCAAGGTCGAGCGCCTGCACATCTCGCCGCTCGGAAACCCGTCGATGCCGATCCCGGCCATGATCGCCGGCCTCCCCGGGATGGAGGCGATGGCGACGCGCATGATGGTCAAGGAGATGGACCGGCTCGAGATCCCGCACGTTGCCGAGATGCTCGACATCCTCGACCAGGCCGGCGCCGAGCTCTACGCGTGTCAGATGGCGATGGACATGTTCAAGCTCGAAAAGAGCGACCTCGTGCCCCAGGTCAAAGAGGTGATCTCGGCGATGGACTTCATCGACAAGAGCGAGGGCGCTCAGGTCATCTTCATCTGAGCCTCACCGCAACGGCTGCGCGAACACGCCGACGAAGGCGGGCCCGCCGTTGGTGGGGGTGGCGACGAGCGGCGTGAGGAGCCCGGTGGCGCCGTCGATCCGAAAGGTCTGGATCATGTCCGACTGCTGGTTGGCGACGAGGAGGATCTCGCCCGCCGGATCGATCGAGAAGTTGCGCGGCCAGTTGCCGCCCGTCGGCTCGTGGCCGAGGGCGGTGAGCATGCCGCTCTGCGCGTCGACACCGTAGATGGCCAGCGTGTTGTGCCCGCGGTTCGAGCCGTAGAGGAACCGGCCATCGGGGGTGATGTGGATGTCCGCGCAAGCGTTGTCGTCGGGGTCGAACCCGTCGTCCGGCAGCGTCGGCACGGTCTGGATCTCGGTGAGGGGGCCGCTCGGGTCGCGGCTCGCCACGACAATGGAGTCACCGAGCTCGTTGATCACGTACGCGACCGGCAGCGTCGGATGGAACTCCAGGTGGCGCGGCCCCGACCCCGCCGGCAGATCGAGCTCCGAGCCACCCGGCGGCGGATCGAGGACGCCGTCCGACGCCGAGAACCCGAAGTAGGTGACGTAGTTCGAGCCGAGGCACGGGACGTAGACCACGCCGCTGACGGGGTCCTGCCGGATCTGGTGCGCGTTCTGCCCCGCGAGCTCTACACTGACGACGGTGTCATCCAGCGTGCCGTCGCTCGCGATCGCGATCGAGGCGGCGTGGCCGCTGCCGTAGTGGGCGGCGAACAGCCACGAGCCCGAGTCGTGGGCGGGGCCGCTGCCCTGCGAGTCGACGCGACTGATGAACGTGAGCGTGCCATCGCTGGGCTCGATCGCGAACGACGAGACCTCGCTCGAGCCCTCGTTGGCCGCGAAGAGGTAGCGGTGCTCGGGATCACTGGCGAGGAACGAGGGGTTGGGCCCGCCGTCGATGTCGCCGACCGGCGAGAGACCACCCGTGTCGCGGTCGAGCAGCATCACGAAGATGCGATCGGCGCTCGTCCCTACGTACACGTACGGGGTGGTTGCCTGAGGATCGCCCCCCGAGCCGCCCTCGCCGCCCGTGCCGCTGCCGGTGCTGGCCGTCCCGCTCGTGCTGGCGCTGCCGGTCGCGGTGCCGGTCCCCGCGCTGCTCGCGTCGACCCCCGACGTGTTCGCGCCGTCGTCCCCGCAACCCGTGACGAGAGACAAGAGGATGCCGTGCGCTGCGCGGAGCTTCATGGTGTCGTCGCCTCGATGGTCACGGCGTTCTCCTGCATGCAGGTGATCTGCACCGGCTGCCCGGGGCTGAGCCACGTGATCCCGGTGCGAAGACGAACGTTCTTGGGGCCGCACCGGACGACCAGCCGCTGGTTCGTCCGGCCGACCGACGCGCCTTGCAGAACCACCTCGGCGTCGGTCTTCGAAGAGACCGTCAGCGCCCCCTCGAACGAGAGGAGCGGCTTGGCGTCGACCGGTGGTGCGGCTGACGGTGAAGCCGTAGAAGCCGACGGCGATGGGCCCGGCGCCGGGACGGCCGTCGCCGTCTGCGACGCCGCGGGCGCCCGCGCCGGCGGAGGGGTCGCGGGCGAGGCCGTCGGCTCCGCCGTCTCGGGCGAGCGCGCGGCGACGCCACCGCCCGTCAGCGCTGCGAGGTAGCCTCGCGAGTACGCGAACGCCGCGCCGCCGGCGAGGACGACGCCGACGAGCACACCGATCCAAAGGAGGCCGCCGCCGCGCTTGGGCGGGACGTACGTGCTCTCGGGGATCGCCTCGAATGGGGCCATCGCCGTCGGAGCCGGCCCTTGGGGCCGCGCCGGCTCGATGTAGTGCGGCGACGGCCCCTGCGGTCGCGCCGGCTCGACATACCCCGGCAGCGGCCCGGCGTGCGGGGTGGCCCCGGCCGGGGCAGGCGGAGCAGGCGGCGCAGGCGGTGGGGCCGACGGTGACGGACCTGTGATCATCGGCATCAGCATCGTGCCCGCGAGGCCGGTCGCGGGCGGCGCCGAGCGCTTCGCGGGCGAGCCCTGCGACGAGGCGAGCGTGCCCGCGAGCGCGCTGGCTTGGGCCGCCGCCGCCGCCGCCGCCTGCTCGGGTGTGAGGAGCATCGTGCGCCCGCCGCCGTCGTCATCGTCGGGCAGCGGCGGCCCCGGCGGCGGCATCCCACGCGGCGGCATCGCTACCGCTTGCATCGGCACCGTCCGCACCGCGGGCCGGTCGGCGGGCGGGATCGGGAGCGTGCGGTTGGTGCCGGGGCGAGGCGGGGCCGCGGGCGCCCATGCGTTCGGCGGTGCGGGCGCGGGCGGCACCTCGGGCCGGCGCGCCGTCACCGGATCGGGCTCCGGGTGCACGGTCTTCGGTCGTTCGCGCAAATGGCTGTCGATGAAATCGTCGACCGCGATCTCTCGCGCGCCCTGCGTGATGGCGGCGCGCGACGAGTGCGGCGTCAGCCTCGACGGCCACTTGCCTTGGTTGGGGTCGTCCCCCATCGGGTCAGCGTAGCCGGAAACGAGCGGCGACCCGGAGCTTTCGACCTCTCCTTATTCGACGCGGCCCGAGAGCTTGAAGGCCGCCGTCTCCTGCGCGGCGCTCTCGTAGCCGTGCACCATGACGAACACGGCCGTGGGCTGGTCGAGGGTGAACGTCACCTCTTCGTTCGATCCGTCGAGCCAAGGCCGGAAGTCGTACGCCGCCTTGGTCGGTGCCGAACCGAAGCGGACGTACAGGTCCGCGTCGCCCCCGGGCGTCGCCTGGTCCTCGTGGAGCGCGATCGCGTACTTGCCAGGCTGAAGGGTACCGAGCTCGAAGTGCTCTTCTTGGTCGCGGCTCACCGTGCCGGCTTCGTTCAGCTCCCAGGGCTCCTCGACGCCGCCGGGGGTGAAGACGTTGTCCTCCTCGCCGGTGACGACGACGACCTGCGACCGGTCGATGTTCGCGAAGATGTCTTGGTAGGTGAGGGGCGTGTCGACCGCCACGAGGCCCTCGATGAGCGCCATCGACGCGTTCGGCATCGAGTGGAAGAACGACGGCATCACGTTCGTGACCATGTCCATGTACTTCGTGCCGGTCGGGTCGTCCGGGTTCAGCGTGCTGCGCGTCTTGGCGAGGTGACCGTCGACGTAGGCGTACGTGTCGCAGCCGTTCATGAAGAAGAGCTGGTACTTGCCGGCGCGGAACTTCCCCTTGCGCGCGAGCGCGCGGACGTTCTGACCGAGCCCCGCGTGGCCGTTGTAGAAGATGAGGTCGGCCTCGGTGCTCAGGCCCTCGTAACGGGTGTAGAAGGTCTGCGGCGCGCTCGAGACG
>CALKVR010000145.1 GCA_938004815.1 uncultured Polyangiaceae bacterium
CTCGTGCTGGATCTTCGCGATGAGGCGGGACTGGGCGACGTAGCGGCGGTTCGCGGCGGCGTCGCTCGAGACCGAGGCCTTGAACACCTTGAGGACGCGGTCCGAGCCGTCTTTCTTGGCGGCGTAGATCGTGGCGCGAGGGCCGTCGGCCAGCTTGCGCACGATCTGGAAAGCGCCGAGCGCTTCGCCGGGCTTGAGCTCGGTGTCGACGCTCACCCCGCTCTTGGCGAGATCTCTGACGCGTGCGTCGAGCTCGACCCGACCGGCGACCATCGCGTCGAGCAGCGCGGCGGTGGCGTGCGCCTCGACGCTGCGGTCGACGAGCGCCTTGGCGAAGCTCGCCTTCGACGCCGTCCCGCCAACTTCCGACGGAGGAAAACCGAGAAGGTCCTCCGAGAGTGAGAACAACTCTTCCAGCGAATAGAGTCGTTCCAGCTCGCCGCGCACGATCTCGATCGACATGGTCCTCCAACCTCGGCCCGAGGGCCTGAGGGCCGCGAATCCTAATGTCAGCGCCGCGTCCGACCCAACGGGAAAAGTGAAGGCGGGGCATTCGGAGGTGCGGCTCTGGCGCCGCTCCGGTGCTAGCGTGCTGCCTCGGCTGCGGTGCTCCCAAGCGGCCCGGGCCTCTCGTGATGCGACGCGTCGCTTGCCTGCTCTTCGCCCTGTTCGCCGCGGCTTGCGGCGGGTCCGATCTGGAGGTGATCCACGCCGTCCCGGCGCATGTGCTCACCGTCGACGAGCTCGCCTCCCGCGTCAGGCGGTCCTATTTCGAGCCGACCGTGACGGTCGATGGGCTCCGCGTCGTGGGCGTGATCATCCGGCGGCCGTTTGCCTGCGATCCCGAGAAGGGCCCGTGGACGTGCCCGAAGGGCCTGGATGCGCGGTTTCTCTTCGCCGACGACGCAGGGGGCGAGCCCGTCGCGCTCGAGATCCTGGGTGAGGGCGACAAGGTCGAGGTGGGCAAGCGCTACGTGTTCTGGGGCTCGGCCGAGATGGCCAACGACGTCCCGCAGCGCTGGGTGCTCCGGGCTCGCGTGCTCGCCCGCGTCGAGGGCGCCGGCGGCTTCGCCCCCGCTGGAGAAGACGCCGATGCCGCCGGACCTCCAACGAACGGCCAGCAGCCGTATCCGCCGCAGCAGCAGCAGCCGTATCCGCAGCAGCAGCCGTATCCGCAGCAGCAGCCGTATCCGCAGCAGCAGCAGCAGCAGCAGACGTATCCGCAGCGGTAGGCGTCAGTTTCGCTTCTTGAACTGAAAGACGATCTCGCTCTGGCGGACCAGGCCCAGATCGTCGCGCGCGATCCGCTCGACCGCCGCCGGATCGTCGCGCAGGCGCGAGACGTAGCCTCGGAGCTCTTCGATCTCGCGCCCGAGCTCGCGGTTCTCGGCTTCGACGGCGTCGAGCTCGCGCTCGAGGCCGCGCAGGCGGGGCAACCCCTCGCGCGAGAAGATCATGAGCGGCGCACCGATCAACGCGAGCATGAGCACGGCGATCGGCAGCAGGCGCTCGAGAAACAGGGTCACGCGCTGCATGCGGAGACTCGGCTATCGCACGCCGGGCCGAGCCGGGGCCACATTCCGGCGCGCTTTGTCACCCCTCGCGGGACGTGAGGGGGGTAGGGGGGTGAAATAGCGGCGCCCGCGCTCCCGAGCACACTACGGCTCCGTCTCTCAACAAGCTTACGGTATCGTCCGGCGCGTGACCCTCGACCTCGCTCGGCGTCTGCTCGCGAGCGGCACGATCGCCGCTCGCGACGTCGAGGCTGCGCTCTACCTCAGCGTCGTCCGGGGTGTCTCGCTCGCGCGCGCGCTCGTCGACCGTGGCGTCTTGAGCGAGCGCGCCCTCGAAGACGAGCTCAGCCGCAAAGGCGGCATGCCGGTCCGCCAGGTCACGCCCGATCCCGACCTCGTCGTCCGCCTCCCGCGCGGCATGTGTCGGATCCTCGCCGCCGTTCCCATCCGGCTCGACTCCGCCGGCGTCGCCGAGGTCGCCGCCGTCGACTCGCTCGATACCCACGTCGTGCAAGAGTTCTCGTTTCACCTCGGGGTCCCGGTGCGGCTCCTCCGCGCGACGATGGCGGGGATCGAGGAGGCGATCCGGCGCCTCGAGCTCGCCGATGGGGCGTCGAGCTCGCGGGCGCGCCGGCGAACGCCGGCCTTTCCTCACGGCGCCCCCGACACGGTGCCGCCCTCGCCGCCGCCGCCGTCGGGAGGCGAAGACGTGCCGATCCCGCTCGTCCGCCGCCTGTCGATCCCCAACCTCCCGCAAGACGCGGTCACGTCCGACCTCTCGCAGAACGAGCTCGACGAGCTCCGCCGCCTCTCGGTCTCCGAGCCGCCTCCCGAGCCCGAACGCCCGCCGCCCGTATCCCGCCGGCCCGCCGTCAGACAGGTCGCGCTCGGCACGGCGCCGTCCGTCTCGTTCCCTTCTTCACCCCCACCGGGCTTGCCCCCTGAAGAGGAGACGCCGGTCGAGACGCTACCGCCGTCGCGTCGGCCTTTCGCCACCTCGCTCGGCGATATCGGGGACGGCGATCTCTCCGAAGAAGAGACCTCGCTCCAGGCGCTCCGAAAACAGCGCGAAGAAGACGAGCGCACCGCGAGCCTCCTCGTCGGTGAAGAGGAGCCGACGCCCCTCGACGACGACGTGCCGGAGGCCGATGGCCCCGAGCCCCAGACCGTGCCGCGCGCGCCGGACGCGGGCTGGACGCCGACGCTCCCCGAGCTCGTCATGCTGATCCGTCGAGCATCCGCGCGCGACGAGCTGCTCGATCTCGTGCTCCGCGCGCTCACGATCCTGGCCAGCCGAGCGGCGGTGTTCGTCGCGCGCAAAGACCAGTTCAAGGGCTGGTCGTGCAACCCCGCGTTCGGGAGCGAAGAAGAGCTGCGCGACGTCTCGATCCCGTCGGAGCTGCCGAGCGTCCTCGCGACCGCCGCCGCCGCGGGCTTCTACCTGGGGCCGATCCCTCGCACGCCCGGGCACATGAGCCTCTACGCGGTCATGCGCACCGCCACGAGCGACGTCGCGGTCTACGTCGTCCGCGTGAAGACGAAGCCGGCGCTGCTCCTCCTCGCCGACGAGCTCGACGACACCCTCCTCGGCACCCGATCGATGGGCGACATCGCTTCGGCCGCGAGCGATGCCTTGACGCGCATCCTCACGCTTCGCTGAAACCGTGCTCCGCTCGCCTGCCGCAGGCGCGCGGCAGGCGAGCGCCCCTGCGAGCACACTGTGTAGGCGCAGCAACCGATCGGGCGGACGATTGCCGCCCCGATCGGCCTCTGTCAATTCGAAGAGCCATGCGGACCGGGCATTCGTGGGCGAGGGTCGTGCGGGTCGCTGCCGTCATGTTCGGAACGCTGCCGCTCATGGTGGCCGCTTGCTCGGATGACGGCGCGGGCGAGGACAGCCCCGCCACCGGGCCGGGCTCGAGCGGCGCCGGCGCAGGCTCGCAGAGCGGGCTCAGCTTCTACCGAGACGTCGAGCCGATCATCCAGAAAAACTGCCTCGGCTGCCACCGGGCAGGGCAGATCGGCGGGTTCTCGCTCGAGCAGTACGCGAGCGTGAAGTCGCTCTCGAGCGTCATCGTCGAGATGACCGAGTCGGGGCAGATGCCACCGTTCCTCGCGCGTGACACGGCGGAGTGCGACGAGACGCGCCCCTGGGTCGACGACAAGCGTCTCTCCGCCGACGATCTGGCGACGCTGCGCGCCTGGCACGAGGCCGGCGCCCCCGAGGGTGATCCGGCCGAGAAGCAGCCGCCCTTCGTCCCGTCCGCGGCGGGGCTCCCGAACAAGGCGGCGTCGCTCGTCCCGGTCGCGCCGACCACCGTCCAAGGCGAGACCGATCAGTTCGTCTGCGTCGTCTACGATCCGCAGGTCCCCGCCGACACCTACGTCGACGGGCTGCACCTCGCGCCCGAGAACGCGAAGGTCGCTCACCACGCGCTCGTCTTTCGCACCACCCGCGAGGATGCGATGGCGCAGTCGGGGGGCGCCGAGCGCTACGACTGTTTCGGTGGCCCCCCGGGCGATCTGGTCCACGGCTGGGTCCCGGGGTCGCAGCCCCTCGAGCTGCCCGAGGGCGTGGGCATCCCGCTCTCGCCGGATGACGTCTTCGTCATCCAGATGCACTACCACCCCACCGGCACCACCATAGAGACCGACGCGTCGGCCCTCGAGCTCCGCTACACCGACGCGATGCCGCAGTACGCCTACCAGGTCCTCCTGATCGGCGCGCCCGGCGCGATGGATGTGCTCTTGCCCGGCCCGAACGACACGAACGGGCCCGAGTTCCGCATCCCCGCGGGGGCGCAGGGCCACACCGAAGAGATCCTCTGGACGGTGCCGA
>CALKVR010000146.1 GCA_938004815.1 uncultured Polyangiaceae bacterium
AGAGCAAAGAGCTCACGATCCACCTGAAAGACGTGAAGGGCAGTCGCGCGTCCCGCGGCGGCGTCGTCTCCAAGCGCGGCGATCCGCCGGTGCGGGTGATCCCGCCGCCCGTCGTCGTTCCTTCCCTCAAGCAAGATGAGGAGGAGGCCTGATGCCCACGATCCCCCCGCCCAAGTCGCCCAAGGCGGCGCCCGGCAAAGCCGCCAAGAGCGACGACCGCTACGCCGGCGAAGACATCGAGGTCCTCGAGGGCCTCGACCCCGTCCGCAAGCGCCCCGCGATGTACATCGGCGGCACCGACGCACGCGGCTACCACCACCTCCTCTGGGAGATCATCGACAACTCGATCGACGAGGCGATGAACGGCCACGCGCGCCGCATCGACGTCACCATCGACGCCGATCACAAGGGCGCGACCGTCAAGGACGACGGCCGGGGCATCCCGGTCGACATGCACCCCAAGTTCAAGAAACCGGCCGTCGAGCTCGTGCTCACGATGCTGCACGCGGGCGGCAAGTTCGGGAACAAGAACTACTCGGTCTCGGGCGGCCTCCATGGCGTCGGCTCCAGCGTCGTGAACGCGCTCTCCGAATCGCTGCAGGTCACGGTCCTGCGCGACGGCAAGACCTGGACGCAGTCGTACGCGCGCGGCAAGCCGACCTCCAAGCTCAAGCCCGACGGCGGCACCAAGAAGCGCGGCACCATCATCCATTTTCGCCCCGACCCCGAGATCTTCGGCCAGAAGCTCGAGTTCAACACCGATCACGTCCTCGAGCGGCTCGAGACCAAGGCCTACCTGCACGGCGGGCTCGTCATCACGTTCACCGACGCCAAGACGGGCGAGAGCAAGGAGCTGGTTCACCCCCAAGGGATCGCCGACTTCTTGCCGAAGCTCGTCGTCCAACGCGGCAAGCCCGCCACCCACCCCGGCCTCTTCTTCACCGCCCAGGAGCGCCCCGGTGAGGTGAAGCTCGAGCTCGCGCTCGCCTGGACCGAGGCGACCGACTCGCACGTGCGCAGCTACGTGAACGGCATCCCCACCGCGATGGGTGGCACCCACGAGGCCGGCCTCAACGCCGCCATCGTCAAGGCCGTGCGTGGCTTCGTCGAAGCCAAGAAGATCACCCCCAAGGGCGTCACGCTCACCGCCGAAGACATCCGCGAGGGCGTCGTCGCCCTCCTCAGCGTGTACGTGCGCGAGCCGCAGTTCCAGGGGCAGACCAAGGACCGCTTGAACAACCCCGAGGTCGCAGGCCAGGTCGAGGCGCTCGTTCGGGCGGCCCTCGAGCAGTGGCTGCTCGAGAACGGCACGATCGGCGAAGCGATCGTCATGCGGTCGATCCTCGCCGCCCGCGCGAGAGAGGCGCGGCGTGAGGCGACGCAGCAGGTCCTGCGCAAGACGGCGGTGAGCCACCGGCTCAACCTCCCCGGCAAGCTGGCCGACTGCGCGTCCACCGATCCCAACGAGAGCGAGCTGTTCCTCGTCGAGGGCGACAGCGCCGGCGGCAGCGCCAAGCAGGGCCGCGACCGCCGCACCCAGGCCATCCTGCCGCTGCGCGGCAAGGTCCTCAACGCCGAGCAAGCGTCGACGGCCAAGGTCCGCGAGAACAAGGAGCTCCAGGACATCATCAGCGCGCTCGGCTGCGGCGCGGGCCCAGACTTCGACGCCCAGAAGCTCCGCTATGGCCGCGTCTTCTTGCTGATGGACGCCGACAGCGACGGGCAGCACATCTCGACGCTGCTCCTGACGTTCTTCTACCGGCACCTGCCCGGCCTCTTGAAAGGCGGCCACGTCTACCTCGCGCTCCCGCCGCTCTTCCGCATCGACGCGGCCAAAGAGACGCACTGGGCGCTCGACGAAAAGGAGCGCGACCGCATCCTCGCGAAGCTCCCCAAGAACGTGAAGCCCGATATCTCGCGCTTCAAGGGCCTCGGCGAGATTTCCGCCGGCGACCTCAAAGCGACCACGCTCGACCCCAAGCGCCGCCGTGCCCTGCGC
>CALKVR010000147.1 GCA_938004815.1 uncultured Polyangiaceae bacterium
CCGCAGCCCCGGCCTCGACCGACGCCACGCCCGCACCCGCCGTCACCGAGGTGACTCCGCCGGTCGCATCGAACCCTGGTGACGACCGGCTGCCAGGGGTTTCGTCGGCGCCCGAGCCGAGCGCTGGTCCGCCCGCTCCCTCGCAGGCCGCCGCCCCCCTGCCCGTGCGGCCCGTCGCTCCGAGTCCAACTGCGAACAGCCAGCCGTCGTCGGGCCTGGACCCGAACCCCTATTGACCCTCGGGCTCGCGATCCTCACGGAGGATCCGCGAAAAGCTGGCGTCGAGCTGGCTCGCGATCAGACCGAGCACGCTCTCCAGCTCGGCGGGCGCGAGGCGCAGAGAACGCGCGAGCGCTCGCTTCGTCTCACGTTCCAGCGTCTCTCGCGCCTGCGCTCGCCATCGGGAGATGGTCGACTTGTTGACCCCATGGAGAGCGGCGATCTGGGCACCGTCGAGCCCATCGAGGTGCTCGAGCCGCAGCGTGTTCCTCTCCCGGCGCTCGAGCGCGGCGAACGCCGCCTCGAACGCGGCCTTGAACTCGCAGCGGTAGGCTTGCTTGAGCGATTCGAGCTCGGCGTCGACGCTCGACTCGAGCGCGCGCACGGCGAGGCGCTCGACCTCGTCGTCCGCCGCGGCGCGCGCGGGGTCGGCGCGCCGCATGACCGAGCGGGCCTCTCGCGTCGCGGTGACGTCGAGCCAACCGTCGAGGCTGCCCCGACCGGCGTACTTGACGATCGCAGGTGGCTCGCCGTCTTGGGCCACCAGGAGCCTGACCATGACGCGCTGAGCGACATCGTCGGCGTGAGCAGGCGAGCCCGCGCGCTCGGCCACGCGGCGCAGCCGAGCCAGGTACCGGTCGCGGAACGCGCGCAACGCAGCCCCGTCGCCGGCCGCGCAGGCGCACGCCAAAAAGAGGTCCTCGATCTGCAGCGCCTCGACGGCGGCTGGCCCCGCGCCCTCGGGGAGGCGCGCGCGGCAATAGGTGTGGAACCGCGACGGCTCCAGCGCCACGTCGGCCCAGGCGGCGTGACCGCGCGCGAATGCCTGCTCGAGCGCGTCGCCGAGATCGATCGCGTCGGGGGCGTCGGCTTTCTGACCCACACGAATGCGTATAGTCTGCGCCGGATGTTTCGGCGAGCGGTCGCGGCCCTGAGCTTGGGCCTCGTGCTTCACGCCGGCTCGGCGCTCGCCGCGCCGACCGAAGCCGAGCGTGCCCGCTCGCTCTACGATGCCGCCTTGACCGCCGCCGAGGCCGGGGAGCCGGCGCGGGCTGCGCGCCTGTTTGCAGAAGCCGACAGGCTGGCCCCGCATCCGATCGCGCTCAAGTCGGCGCTCAAGTCGGCGCTCGATGCCGACCTCGCGGCGATCGGCATGACCCTCGTCACGCGAGCCGCCACGCGCGAGCTCTCTCCCGAGATCGTAGCGCTCGTCGAGCAGGCGCGGGCGCGCTTCGAGAAGCGCACCGGGCGCATCGTCGTCGAGTGCGGCGAGCCGGCGTGCCGCGCGCAGCTCGACGGCGCGCCGGTCGAGCTGGGGACGTCCACCTGGGTCGACGCAGGTAGACACGACGTCGAGGCGCGCACTGCGGCCGCGGTGGCTCGGCAGGCGGTCTCGATCGAGGGGGGCGCGGTCGAGGTCGTGCGGCTCGCGCCGCGCCCTGCATCGGCCCCGTCGATCGCGGTGCCCAAGGAGACGACAGCGCCCAGGCGCGCCGAGGAGAGCGGAGGCGGGATCCATCCGGCGTTCTTCTTCGTCGGGCTCGGGATATCGGCGGTGCTCGGGGGCGTGACCATTTGGTCGGCGGTCGACACTCGCGACAAGCACGAGGCGTTCGATCACACCCAAGCGGCGGCCGATGAAGGCGAAGCGGCGCAGCTGCGGACGAACGTGCTCTTCGGCACGACGCTCGGCGTGACGATGGCGACTGCGCTCGTCGGCGCGCTGGCGGTCGACTGGACGGGTGGCCCGGCACCGGCCGCGACGTCGGCTTGGGGTTTGTCGCTCAGCGGGCGCTTCTGATGGCACGCACTTGGATCCTCCCGCTCGCGCTCGTCGGCCCTTTGGGCTGCTCCTACCCGTGGGACGTGCTTCCACAGGCCGGCGGCGGCGGCGGCGGCGGGAGCGGCGGCGGGCCGGCGACCTCGACGGCGAGCACGGCGACCGGGTGTGAGGCTTGTCCCGTTCCGCTCGCCGAGGGCCAACCGTTCCCCCGCGCGCTGAGGGTCGACGCCGGCTTCGTCTACTGGGCGAACCTCGAGGCCGCGCCCGATACGCCGTCTGTCCTGCGTGTCCCGAGCGAGGGCGGCCCGGTAGAGACGCTCGCCTCCGACGTCCGCTCGCCCCTCTCGATCGCGCTCGATGCCACGCACGTCTACGCGACCGAGTACGAGCTGGATGGGCGGCTCGTGCGCGTGCCGCGAGGCGGCGGCGCGACCGAGACGGTCGTGCAGGGCGCCGCGCCCCTCACGGGCGTCGCGGTCGATGCATCCGGCGTGTACTTCGCAGACGCGAGCGGCGACCTCTTCAAGTGGTCGCTCCCTGGCGGCCCCCTCACGACGCTCGGCAACGCTGGCATTCACCCCACCGTGCTGGCGATCGCCGACGGCCACGTCTACGGCGGCAGCTTCGATGCGGGCACGGGCATCTGGCGCATTCCTCTGGGCGGCGGCACGACCGAGACGGTCTCGCCCGAGGTCGGGGCCGCGCCGGGCGTCGCCGCGAGCGCGACCCAGATCGCCTACACCGTGATCGATCTCGCCCGGCCCGAGAGCGGCGCCGTCCGCGTCATGGGGTTCGACGGCGGCGACCTTCTCACCATCGCCACCGGACAAGGGCAGCCGGCCGAGATCGCGCTCCACTCCGGCCAGGCGTTCTGGGCGAACGCTTACACCGGCACGGTCGTCCGCGGCGGCGTGAGCGCGGGCACACCTGTCGTCCTCGCGAGCGGCCAGACGTCTCCGAACGGCGTTGCGGTCGATGGCGCGAACGTCTACTGGACGAACCATGCACCTGACGGTTCGGTCATGAAACTCCCCCTCCCATGAACATGCCGAAGAAGCCGGCCGACGACCACGTGGCCATCGCCGAGATCGCGCGCCCACACGGGGTCGCCGGTGAGCTGCGGCTGAAGCTCTACAACCCCGACACGAGCCTCCTCGTGCGGGGCCGGACCGTGCTCGTGCAGCCGGCGTCGGGGGGGCCGGCCCACCGCAAGAAACTGACGTCGGTCCGCCCGGTGCCGGGGAGCTGCCTCGTTCGCCTCGAGGGGGTCGAGACGCGGGACGACGCCGAGGCGGTGCGCGGCGCGCGGCTATCCGTCCCGCGCGACGATCTTCCGGAGCCCGACGACGGCGAGTTCTACGCGGTCGACGTCGAGGGCGCGCGGGCCGAGCTCGTCTCCGGCGACGTCATCGGGACGGTCGAGCGCCTGGTCACCTACCCCACCTGCGACGTGCTGCTCGTGGTCACCACCGAGGGCGACAAGCTCGAGGTCCCGCTCACCGACACGTTCGTCGACGAGGTCGACGTCGAGGCGCACGTGGTGCGGTTGAAGACGATCGACGGCCTCCGCTAGTGTCCCGGCTCCGAAGTTCGCTTCAAACTTCGACGACCGTCTGGGCGAGGTCGCGCGAAGTTTTTCGCGCTTCGGAGCCCGTTGAGCAACGTGACACCGATGTTCCCGGTGACCTGGAACTTCTGTTCCAGGTCACTAGGAAGCTGGTGGATTTCGGACGATCCCGTCGCGCTGCCGGCGTTGCGGTCTGCGGTGCGTGCTCACGT
>CALKVR010000148.1 GCA_938004815.1 uncultured Polyangiaceae bacterium
GAGCCGATGAAGTAGAGGGCGGTCTGGAGGCGCCAGGTGACCTGGTTCACCGTGCCGACGTGCTGGCCGTTGCCTTGCTCGATCGCGCTGGGCGTCGGATCGATCATCCCGTAGCGAAGGTTGACCGCGCCCGGCATGTCCTCCCACGGCATGCGCGCGGGGGTGTAGTCGTTGGGGACGGCCGGATCGAAGCCCGGCATCTGCGAGAAGTCGGTGTAGTAGACGGTGTTACGCCCGCGGGCCGCCATCGCCCCGGCGAGGTGCCCGGCGGCGAGGTGGAAGTTGAAGATGTCGCGCAGGCCGCCGTCGGTCCACAGATCGATGCGGTCGAGCGCCTCGTCCGTCATGTCGCCGCCCGGGACGCCCTCGACGTCGCCGCGCACGATGGCGCCCGGGTCGTGCGACCACATGCGCGCGAGGCCGCGCGACGCGTTGAACACGCCGTCGCCCTCGCCGACGTCGTAGCCCTCACCCGGGTTGTTCCAGCCGCCGGCGGGCTGCTGCAGCGTGCCGGGGACGCCGTCCATGCCGTCGTCCTCGAAGGGCTCGCCGAGCTCGTAGCGGTAGTTGTTCTCGAGCCCGCGCGGGTTGTACTGGGCCTGGTAGTCGTCGCCCGACGGGTCCTCGTTCACGCCGAGCACGTAGCCGAGCTCGTCGACCGAGAGCAGGCCGTCGGGGCCGGCGTCGGCCCACACCTCGTGACCGCTCTTGATGATGGGCTCGAGCTCGTCGCGAACGCCGTTGCCGTTGTAGTCGACGGCGAGCGCGACCTCGAGCGGGTAGTCGTTGGGCCCGGCCGCTTTCCACGTGTTCGCCCAAGGCGTCTCGGCCTCGGTCGTCGGGGTGCCGTCGCAGACGGTGATGACGGGGAAGGTGCCGTCGGGGTTGAACTCGTCGTCGAAGTAGTTCTGGAGCACGAGCGTGTTGGCGCACCGCTCGCCGGGGCAGGTGTCGGCGATCTCTTCTTGCAGAGGTTTGTTCGGATCGTTGTCGATCGGGTCGACCCAGACCGAGCACTCGCTCGTCGCGCGGTCGCCGTACACGCTCGGGTGGTCGGGCGGCACGCCGGGGGGCAGGTTCTCGCCGCCGGGCGAGAGGTTGTCGCCGTTGGGGTTGCCCATCAAGAGGGCCAGGTCGCGGAAGATCTGCGAGTACTCTTGCCTGGGGAACCCGCCGCCGGTGCCGGTGCGGGGGAACTCGTTCCACCAGGTCAGGAACGTCTGGGGGTGCTCGTACGGCTCCTCGGGCTTGGGCAGGAGCGTGCAGCGGCCGGGGTAGTCGGCCGTGATGCCCATGCAGGTCTCGTCGGGCTGGCACGCCGCGTCGCTCTGGCACTCGACGCGCGTGAGGGGGATATCGGCGAGAACGGTGCCCGGAGCGATCGGTCGAAAACCGGCGAGGTGGTTGCGCTCGATGTAGTGGAGGAGCCACGACCAGCTGGCGGGCCCGCCGAGCGGCGCGATGACGTCGAACTTGTCGTGGTGACGCAGGCCGAACATGCTCGAGCCCATGCCGCCCATCGAGACGCCGGTGACGCCGCGGTGGGTGAGGCGGCGCTTGACGACGCGGGTGCCTGCGTCGGCGCGGACGGCCAGCTGATACGTGCCGAGGCGGGGCGCCTTGAAGCTCAGCGCCCAGCGGCCGTCTTTCTCCACGAACCGCGGGTCGGCGATGGGCACCACGCGCGGCTCTTTGAAGGCGGGGCCGCTGTACAGCATCGAGAGGTGCCGCAGGCGCGCGCGTGACGGCATGAGGGCGGGGTTCACGGGCACGCTGAGGACGATGTCGCGCTTGAACGCGAGGGCGGCGGGCCCGAACTGGATGGGGGGGCCGAGCGCGACATAGCCTGACGGTACCGTCATCGTGCCGCAGGCGATGTCGGCGGCGAATGGCTCGACCCGCCAGAGAAAGCTGCCCTCTTCGGGCTTGTTGGCGCCCTTTTGAACGCCGATCGCCGCGCCGGCGAGCCCGCCCGAACCGGCCAGCGTCTCGTCCTCGAGCAGCTCGGGGTCCGAGGCCGTGCCGTCGCAGGTGGGCACCGCCGGGTCGAGCACCACCACGTCGAGCGTGGCGGTGGCGTCGGTGCCGTCGCCGCGTGGAATCGCGGCCGTGAGGCTGTAGCGCCCCGGAGCCGTCGCGCCGGGGAGGTCGAACGACACCTCGCTCTTGTAGAGCGTGACCGACTGGGCAGCCGGCGCGGGGAGGGCGGCGGGGTCGCTGGACGTAAAGGTGATCGCCGTATCGGCGCAGAAGTCGGGCTCGACGATGACCTTGACCTTGCGCGTCGTGCAGTCGGTCGCGCCGGTCGCGCACGCGGGGAGGAACACCTGCCCGGGGCTGAACCGCAGCCGGACCGATGTCGACTGCGGCGTCGTGCAGATGTCGCCAGGGCGCAGCTCGGGCTGGAACCCGCCGCCACCACCGGGGTTGCCGTCGTCGCCGCACCCGCCCGTCGTGGCGAGGAGCGCAGAGGGCGCGGCCAGGAGTAGGACCAAGCCGGCACGCCGGCGGCGAAGAGCAGGGTAGGTTTTTGCGGGCACGGCGACTCCGAAAAGGAGCCGTCAGGTTACCGCAAAAGCCGGGCTACCGGGGCAGCTTCACGCCGTCGAAGAAGGCCTTGGCCTCGGACGGGCTCCACCGGTTCGCGTCGTAGGCGCCGAGGAGCGAGTAGGCGCTCACCTTCCCGTCCTCGAGCCCACGTGTGTCGCAGATGATGCGCATCGCGCCGCGCATCGGGACCGGCTCGCAGTTGAAGGTCACGTCGCGAGCAGGGATGGTCGAGACCGTCATCCCGACGTTCTGGATCGGCAGACAGCCGAGGTCGGACAGCGTGCGCTCGACGATCCCCTCGATCGCTCGGTCACAGTCGTACTCGTCTGCGCCTTGGAGCTCCATGCGTGTGAGCACGTGAGCGTGGTGGTCGTCGCTGGCGACGACTCGCGTCGCCTCGAGGAAGAGCCCGTCCGAGATCATTCCCTTTCGTTTCTCGACCTCCGGGGTCGCGAAGAACCGGGCTTCGAGCCCCGCGTCGCGGTACGTGTAGATCTGAGACGACGGCGCTGCGACGGGCTTCTCGACCCGTCCCCGGGCCCCCCCCACCTCGGGTTCGGGGGGAGCCGACGCGGAGCACGCGACGAGCGCACCGGCGATGAGCAGGAGTGATGTGCGACGGGCGGTCTCGGCGTGAGGGGACTGCATGCTGCTGGGTCCGTCGGCGGTTCAGTCGAGGCAGAGTTGGCCGCTCGTGCACTGAACCGAGCGCTCGAGCACATCGACGGCCATGCCGACGCCGCCGCAATCCTGGTTCTGGATCTCGTCGAGGCACTCGGACAGATCGGTCTTCGAGACGCCATACTCGCAGTCGGCGAGGTCGCCCTTGCGGTCCTGGCGCTCCGTCGTCATGCAGTGGCTCTGGTCCTTGTACTCGGCCGTGCCGCCGATGTTGCCGCACCGCTGCTCGTAGTTGCAACGCGCGGTGGCGATGCGCTCGACGGCGTCCTCTGCGCTGGTGCCTTGAAGCTGCACGCCGCTCGGCCCCTCCGCGTCTCGCTCCGACGTGCACGAAGCGGCCAGGATGCCGGCGCTGATCAAGACGAAAGCTGCGCTGATGGATTTCATGTTCGCGGTTCCTCCGGCGCCCAACCTTGGCAAGGCGCGGGCCAAGGCGACGCCGGCTGGTCTTTGCGGATGCGAGCGGGGTTCGTCCTCGCGCGCGCGTGACAGAAAGCGCGATCGTGCGGAGTTGGCGCGACCGTAGCTCGCGTTCCGGCGCCGAGTGGCGGGACACGATCATTGCAACGAAGGGTTTCATGCGAACCACTCCCGTTCTGGTTGTCACCTCTCTCTTGGCGGTCGCGGTGTTTGCTGCGACGAGCGAAGGATCGACGGCAGAAGACCCGCTCGGCGACGGCGGTGCAGATGTCGGCCTCGCGGCCGTCACCAGCGTGAGCGTCAGCGCCTCGAGCGTGACGACGGTGACCGCCTCGACGGTCGCTACGACGACGACATCGTCAGCTTCCGGTCGGACCGTGGTGGAGTGAGGCAGGCGTGGCGCATCGCCTCGCGCTGCTGGATCACCAGTTGCAAGAACGAGAGCAACCATCATGACGTTGCTCTCGTTCCTGTTCTTGCTCTTCGTCGCGGGTGTGTGCGGCGCGATCGCACAGTCGATCGTCGGCTACACGCACGCGGGTTGCCTGGGCTCGATCGCGCTCGGATTCATCGGCGCGCTGCTCGGCGTGTTCATCGCCCGCGGCCTCGGCCTGCCGGAGGTGTTCACCATGGAGATCGGCGGAACGCATTTTCCGGTGGTCTGGAGCATTGCGGGGGCTTCGCTGTTCGTTGCCATACTGAGCCTGTTCACGCGCCGCCGGTATTACCGAGCCGTCTGAGGCGTGAGCGTGGGGGGAGGGGATGGCATCCGGGATGCAGCCTCTCGGGAGCGGAGAGGATCGTCCCCATGCTGCAAGACGAACGAGCGATCGGCGCGCTGAACAAGCTCATCCAGCTGGACTACGACGCGGCGCAGGCGTACGAGCGCGCCATCTCGCGGATCGAGAACGATGGGATCAGGAGGGAGCTCCAATCGTTCAAGCGCGATCACGAGCGCCATATCGTCACGCTGAGCGATTGTGTCCGAGATCTCGGCGGCGTCCCGATCGAGCTGCGCCGCGACGTGAAGGGCATGTTGCTCGAGGGCCTCACTGTCGTTCGTAGCATCGCCGGAATCGAGGGGGCGCTGAAGGCGATACGCACGAACGAGGAGATCACCAACGTGGTGTACGACGAGGCGTCTCGGGTTTCGATGCCACCCGGCGTGCGCGACGTCGTGGAGCAGAATCGAGACGACGAGCATCGTCACCTTTCGTACATCCAGCGCGTGATCGCACAGATCACGTGGAGCCGCCGCGCCCCGCGCCCGCCGGAAAGGCCATCGAGCCCGCGCATGTGAGCGGCAGGCTATTTGCTCCTCTTCTTCTCAGCCTTCGGTCATCGCCGAAGAACCAAGGAGAACTGAGACATGGGCATCATTGCGTTCATTCTGTTCGGCTTCGTCGTTGGGCTCATCGCGCGAGCGTTGATGCCGGGCCCGCAGCGCCTCGGGCTGGCGATGACCACGGTGCTGGGCGTGGTCGGCTCGTTCGTCGGAGGCTTCCTCGGGAGCCTCATCTCGGACCGATCGATCTTCGACCTGCACGCGGCCGGCTTCCTCGGGAGCATCGTCGGCGCGCTGGTCGTCTTGTTCGTCGTGGGCGCCGGCATGCGTCGCCGCCTCGTCGTCTGAAGGAGAGAACAATGAAGAACATCATCAAGTCGGCCGTCGTCATGGGCGCCGTCGCGGGCGCCAAGCGCGTCTTCGAGGCGATGAAGGAAATCGATGCCGAGCGAGCGCTCGGGTATGCCGGGCTCATGCGAAAGCCGGCGTCGAGCTCGCGCTTCGTCTCGGGCGCGGCGTTGACCGTCCTCGGCGCGGCCGCCGGTGCCGGCGCCGTGTGGCTCCTCACCGGGGGCGGGGCAAAGGTGAAGGAGCAGCTGTCCCGCTACCGGAAGGCCGACGAGGAGCAGCGCGACAAGGACGAGCCCAAGGCACGTAAGCGCGACAATGACAGGAACGTCGTGCACGGCGTCTCCTGACGCGCGGTCGGGCACTCGGATTGCACTTTACGACCGCATGACCAAACATCACGCCGCACTCGCCGTGCTCTCGCTCCTCGGATGCCCGAGCGAGCAGGAGGCACCGGGCGCCAACACGGATCCGCTCGGCGGCATCGGCACGGGGCAGGGCTCGGTGG
>CALKVR010000149.1 GCA_938004815.1 uncultured Polyangiaceae bacterium
CGCCTGTTTCAGTCAGGCGAGACATGGCGTCCTCCGAGCGAAAAGTAGGTTCGATCGACCCGACGGAGTAGGCCGCACCGACCTGACGCGGCGCGTTTGGTTCGCTGGACAAATCGTCGGGCGACCACGGGACAAGTCGACCGAATCGTGCCAGGCTTGCGCCGCGTGTTGCGAGCCGGCGCGATCGTCCTAGAGCGGTACGTGATCGACGCTCCGATCGGCGAGGGGGGCATGGGCTCGGTGTTCCGCGCTCGGCACGTTCACCTCGACTCGCTCGTCGCGGTCAAGGTGCTGCGCGACTTCAACGACGCCGACAAGGCCGCGACGCTGAGCCGCTTCACGCGTGAGGGCAAGCTGCTCGCGAAGCTGCGACACCCCAACGTCGTGCGCGTCGTCGACTTCGGCACGCTGCCCGAGGCGGGCGGCGCGCCGTGCATCGTGATGGAGCTGCTCGAGGGTCCGTCGTTCGAGGACCTCTTGATGGACCACGGCGCGCTCCCCTTCGAGCAGGTCCTCGCGCTCGCCATGGCCGGCGCGTCGGCGCTCGATTCGATCCACCAGCACGGCATCCTCCACCGTGACGTGAAGCCGGCGAACTTCGTGCAGGCGCCCGACGGCATCCGGCTCGTCGACTTCGGTATCGCGCTCGCGCAGAAAGAGGACGCGAGGCTGACGCGAGCCGGCTCGCTCGTCGGCACGCCCGCGTACGCCGCGCCCGAGTACCTGCTCGATGCGATCTCGTCGCCAGCGACCGACATGTACTCTCTGGGCGTCGCGCTCTACGAGCTGCTCACGGGCCAGCTGCCCTACAGCCCCGACAACCTGGCCCTCCTCGTGCGCGAGGCGCTCAAGGGCCCGCCCCCGCTGAAGGTGCCCTCGTATCGCACGGCACCTCCCGGCGTCTTCGCGCAGCTCGTGATGCGCATGCTCTCGCCCAAGCCCGAGCTCCGACCGACAGCCGCCCACGTCGTCGCCTCGGCCAACGCGATCCAAAAAGAGGCGAGCAAGCGAGCGGGTCGCGGCTCATCGTCGGCGCTCGACGACTTCGCCAAGCTGGCGAGCTCGGGCTCCTCGGAGATGTGGCCCGCGGTCGCACCGCCGGGCTCGGTTCGCCCGACGCCGAACAACCCGAGCAGCGTCCCGCCGCAATCCGACGTCGCACCGACGTCTCGCGACCGGGGCACGTGGTCTCGCCCGTTCCCCAAGCCCGGCGCCAAAAAGAAGTCGTCGGGCTGACGCTCGTCTCGATGGCGCGATCAGCGCGCCATCGAGAACGCGTACGCCTCTGCGATCAGCGGCTTGACCACCTCGAGGTGGGCCGGCGTCGTGAGCTTGGCAACGTGGCTCGTCTTCTTGTCGTCGCTGACGATCTTGAAGAAGAGCGGATGCTCGACGGTTCGTGACAAATGGATGGCGATGCGCACGGCGTCTTTCATGATCACCAGGTCGGTGAAAATGCGGACGCTCCGAAAGAGCACGTAGCGGTCGCGGGTGACGACCTCGACCGGGCCGAGCGATCTTGCGAACGCCTCGACCGCGGTATAGAGCAGGACCAGATCATCGGGCCGGTCGCGCAGCACCGCCGCCCGATCACCCGTGCCGCACGCGTGTCGTTGGTTCTTGCGAGTGAACGCACGCTTGCACTTCGGACATCGCCAGCTCGCCACGCGCGGGCGATCGTAAAGGAGCCGGAACATGTCGATCGTTCTTTCGTACCACCCGTTCTCTCGCGCCGCTGGCACCATCTGGGCCCTCGAAGAGGTCGGCGTCCCCTACGAGCTCTCGTTCGTCGACATGCTCGGCGGCGCGCACAAGCAGCCCGATCACGTGGCCGTCAACCCGATGGGCAAGCTGCCCGCGCTGCGGGACGGCGACGTCGTCGTGACCGAGGCAGCCGCGATCGCGCTCTACCTCGCCGATCGCTACGCGCACGGGCGCCTCGCCCCGCCGCTCGATTCGGCGCAGCGCGGCACGTACTTTCGTTGGGCCAGCTACGCGCCTGCGGTGATCGAGCCGGGCCTCATGGCCAAGGCCAACGAGTGGGATGTCAAAGAGGGCCAGGCCGGCTGGGGCAACTACGAGGCGATGCTCGCCACGATGGAAAAGGCGGTCGAGCGCGGGCCCTACCTCCTCGGCGACACGTTCAGCATGGCCGACGTCATCTTCGGCGGCACCGTGCGGTTCATGCTGGGCTTCAAGATGCTCGAGCCTCGGCCCGCGTTCGCCAAGTACGTCGAGCGACTGAACGAGCGACCGGCGCTCCAGCGCGCCGACGAGCGCAACAAGAAAGAGGCGGCGGATCGCGGGCTGAAGATGATGGGGG
>CALKVR010000150.1 GCA_938004815.1 uncultured Polyangiaceae bacterium
CGCGGGTCCCTGTCGAAGGCGCCCCCCTCGATGCGGGGCCGCACGGCGTGGCGTGCGCCGGTGGCGTCGATCACGAACGGCCGCGCCATTCGCAGGCGCGGCGTACCGGAGCCATCGACGACCTCGACGACGCCTTCGACGGCCCGCAGATGCGCATCCTCGTCGAGCTCGATGCGGTAGCGCGCGAGCGGGCCCGGCCTCGGCGCCATGATCCAGCGGTAGTCCTCGAGCCGATCCGCGGCCGCCCGGAGCAGCAGCGCCTCGCCCGAAGCGCTTCGGCCCGTCAGGTGTCCGCCTTGTGAGCGCCACGATTCGTCGGCACCGTCCGCGATGGTCAAGCGAACGATCATTTCGCCCGCACCCAGCACCATGGGCTCGTTCGCGCGCAGCCCGATCTCGTGGACCTGGAGCGTCGTCAGCGCGACGGCCAGTGCGACGCTGCTCACCGTCGCCTCCGCCGCGCGCGGAGCAGCGCGGCGCCCGCGAGCACCAGCGACCCGAGCGACGAGCCTGGCGCACCCGGAGCGGCTTCGCACGCGCAACCGGCATCGGGAGGCGGGAGCGGCGCGGTCGTGCAGCGACGATCGTCGTTGCAGACGAACCCGGGGGCACACTCGCTCGAAGTCCGACAGTCGTCGAGGCAAGCCCCCTCGCGGCAGCGGTACGGGGCGCAGTCGACGTCGCCGAGCGTCAGGCCATCGGGATCGCATTCGATCGGCGCGCAAGCGCACGTGCCCGCGGCCGTGCAAACGCCGGCGCCGAGAGGACACTCGAGCTCACCGCAGGGCGCGCCGGTGGGCGGCGGCTGGCAAGCCCCCGCCGCACCGCATAGCCCGCTCGCGCCGCACGCGCCTGGCGACGGCGCGCAGACGCCCTTCGGATCGGAGAGCCCGTCGGCCACCCACCCGCAGGTGCCGCTCGCTCCACCGCCCTTCGCCGCCGCCGAACATCCCTCGCAGCTCGCCTCGCAGGGCGTGTCGCAACACACGCCGTCGACGCAGAAACCGCTGCCGCAAGTGAGGCCTGTTTCGCACGGATCACCTGGCACCGAGAGGGTGAACATCTCTGCCGAGGCGAGCGGACCGCCCGTGTCCGACCCGCCCACCACGAGGATCGTCGTGTCGGACAGCGCCGTCGCCGCGTGCCCGGACCGCGCCGCTTGGAGGGACGTCGTCGCGATCCAGCTCCCTCGCGCCGGATCGAAGAGCTCTGCGCTCGCCGTCACGCAGCACCCGCCAGCGATGATCGCGCGCCCGCCCGAGAGCGCCGTCAGCGAGCCGAACGGGTGCGGCGCGCCCAGCTCCCCCGCCGGCCCCCACGCGCTCTCGACCGGCGCGGCCGGATCGAAGACCTCGGCCGCGAGCACGTTGTCGATCGAGCTCGGGACGCGGCCTCCGGCGACGAGGACGCGCCCATCGGTGAGGAGCGCGGCGTCGTGGTCGGTCCTGCGATCGGTGAGGTTTCCCGCAGCGACGAACGTGTTCGAGGCCGCCACGTACCGCTCTGTCAGCTTCGGCCCCGGCGCGCCGCCTGCGACCAGGGCCGAGCCCTCCGCGAGCGGAGTGAGGGTGTGGCCACTTCGCGCGACCGTGAGCGAAGGGCCCGGCGTGAACTCGCCGGTCGAAGGGTCGAAGATATCGGACGTCGCCAGGTGCGGGGAGCCGGGCGTGCCTGCGTTGCCGCCGACGCCCAGCACCCGACCGTCGGCCAGTCTGGCGGCGGCGTGCTCGACGCGAGCCGTGCTCATCGACGGGAACGCAGTGAAGAGCCCCGTGACCTCGTCGAAGAGCTCCACCGAGGCGAGCGCTGCGCACCCGTCGCATGGCTCGGCGCCGCCGATCGCGAGCACGGTCGATCCGGTTCCCAGGGGCGCGAGGGCGGGCCTCGCCCGCGCTTCGAGCATGGGGGACGTGACCGCAAAGGTCGCGGTCGCGGGATCGAAGACCTCCGCGTCGACGAAGCCGGTCTCGGATCGCCCCGCCACCAGCGCGCGCCCAGACGCGAGCAGCACCGCCGCGTGCTCCGCCCGCGGCTCTGCGGTCGACGACGTGGTCGTCCAAGCCGGGTCGACCGTCAGAGGGTAGCTCCCGACGCGAGAGAGCTCGACGACGACCTCGCAGTTCGACGCCCCAGGCGGGATTGCGGGACGCCCCCACGGCAGCCTTGGGCTGGTGTCGACCGCGCACCCCTGCACGCGCACGGGCAAGCGGTGACGCCGCCCCTCGCGATCGATCGCGAACGGCGGCGCCATACGGAGCCGCGGGGCCCCGCCATCATCGAGCAGCTCGAGCGCCCCGCCGACGAGGCGCAGACCAGCGACCGCCCCCAGGCCGACGCGGTAGGAGACGGCGCCGGAGGGCGGCGGCGCCGGGAGGACGACGAAGTCCTCGAAGCCGGTCTCGAGCACGCGCACCTCGAGCGACGCCCCGGCTCCGAGCGCGTCGGGGTAGCGCGCGCCTCGTTCGGTCACGACCGCCGCGACGCTCCGCGCCCCCAGGAGCTGAATGCGGGCCTCCATCCCGCTTTGCCCTTCAATCACGATCGGCCCGTCCGCCTCGGCGGGGAGCGTCACGACGTCGCGCCGCCAGGGCGCCCGGCCCAGCGCGCCCGGCTCCCCATCGGCAGGCGCCTCGCACCCGATGCCCGCCACCAGGAAACCGAGCCCGGCGAGGCGGCGCATCAAAACAGTCCCGTCAGGCCGAGGGTGGGCGAGAGCGCGAATACGACGTCGCCGACCAGGCGCTCTGTCTCGTAGTAGCCGAGGAAATCGGGGCCGAGGACGTCTCGCTCGTTCGACCACGCCGGCTCGTCCAGCCCGATGAGCAGGATGGGCGCGAGCCCGGCGCCGATCTCCCAGCCAGCTGCGATCTTCGCGCCGATGTGAACCTCGGGGATGATCGCGAGCGACAGAGCACGATGGTTCTCACCATAAGGAGCGGTGGCGTAACCGACGCCCCCGCTCTCGGGAGCGAAGCGCCCGATCCGCCGGTCGGCCGCGTTCGCGACGAACACGCCCGTGAAGAGGTGGGTCCGCCACACGACGCGGTCACCACCGTCGACGCCGAGCGAGGGCCCGGCCACGAGGCCTTGAAGCGCCAGGCTGTCATCGGCGCGCCCGCGATCGCGCCGCAGAGCGTCGGGCCGCTCGAAGAGGACGGCCTCACGATCGACCACGCGCTGAAAGAGGCCGAGATAGCCGAGGTCGACGCCGGCGGTCACGCCGAGCGGCCAGCGATAGCCGAGGCCGACGAGGCCGAGCGCGCCGTAGCTGGGCGTCGCGTCGCAGCCGTCTTCGCAGCCTCTCGAAGAGACCTCGCCGAAGAGCGACGGCCCGATCACCGGGCCGAGACGCGCCGCTACCTCGAACCGAGGCTGCGGGGCGGAGCCCCACAGCGGGCTCGTCCGATCTCGCTCGAGCGCAACCGAGAGCGCCTTCGACCCCGCCTCGTCGAAGGTCACCGTGCGCGTGGCGGGCAGATAGCCCTCGAGCGCGACCTCGACCCGATGCCGGCCGAGCCGCGCCCGACCGCGAAACGAGCCCCGACCCACCGAGACGCCGTCGAGGGCGATGAGCGCGCCCGGCGGGCTCGTCGTCACCGTCAGCGTCGCCGGAACCGGCTCGAGCTCGAGCGTGACGCTGGTGATCTCGCCCAGCTTCACGGGCGCGGTGGCCGGCTGGCTGCCCAGCTCGCCCTCGGCCACGAGCTCGATCGCGTGCTCCCCGACCGGCAGCGCCCCCTCCCACGGCGCCTCACCGACCTTGATGCCGTCGATGCGAACGTCGGCCCTGCGTCCGTCGAGGACCCGGACGCGGAGTCGCCCCGACTGTGCGAGCGGGCGGAGCGCGATCTCGACGGCGGCGGCGGCGGCGCCGGCGACCGTCGTCGAGACCTGCGCGGCGACGTACCCATCCTTGTAGACGTGCACGACATGCGCGCCAGCCGACACGCGTAGCGGCGCGTCGAGCGGCGACCGTCCCCGCTCGACGCCGTCGACGAACACGGTGGCGCCCACCTCGTTCACCGTGATCGTGAGCGAGCCCACCAGCTCTGCGAGCGCCGCGAGCTCCGCTTCGACGAGCTTGCGCTCGTCCTCGGGGGCGTCGGGCCATGTGCGTCGCCATTGCTCGTAAAGCATGACAGCATCGTCATATCTTCGAAGGTTCTTCAGACAGATGGCGGCGTTGCGGGTAGCGCCGCGCGTGGGGTGGAGCTGTCGAGATCGCTCGAACTCGGCCAACGCCGCGCCCCAGTCCTTGGCCGCGAACAGCTCGAGCCCCTTGAAGAAGCGCGCCTTGGCTTCGGTCTCGGCCGGCTCCTGGCCCGGCCGCGCCGCCTCGGGCGCCTGGGGAGGCTGAGCGACCGCGACCGAGCAGGGCAGGACGAGGGCCGCAACGACGGCGGCGCACGAAGGACCTCGACCTGCGGATGCCCGGTTGCGGCTCAAGCTCGCGCGACCCCGTAGCGGCTCAAGGCTTGGCGACCCGCAACAGCTCTCCGACGTCGATCGCGGCCCAGAACACGTGCGTCGCGTCTTGATCCAAGTAGAACGGCCGGTCGGCGACCGCGACGACGTCGGCGACGGGTTGGCCGGGGGTGAAGCTCCGGATCACGTGGGGGAAGACGTGCCCGAACGTCAGCGTGTCGGCGAGGGCGGTGACCTCGGTAGCGCGGCCGCCATCCGGCAGGAGCATGGTCGCCATCCCCATCGCAGGATCGTACGTCCAGAAGATGTTGGTGTCGTTCGGCACGTCGCTGGAGGT
Source organism: uncultured Polyangiaceae bacterium (assembly GCA_938004815.1). Lineage (GTDB taxonomy): Bacteria > Myxococcota_A > Polyangia > Polyangiales > Polyangiaceae > Xiheicaenibacterium. Next base: position 4,763 of record CALKVR010000150.1, read on the forward strand.
GAAGAACACCTTACCTTGGAAGATCTCGACCTCATAAGGCACCGTCAACCCCGTCAGGATCGTCTCGACCGCGCCGCCCGTCTTCTCGACGCGCGCGACCGAGCCCTCGTCCACGACGTTCCCCGCTCGGTTCAGCCAGTAGACATGGTCGCCGAGCACCCCGACGTGCCCAGGGTTGGCCTGCCCGGTCGCGAGGATCTCCACCGCGCCGCCGGCCTTCGTCACCCTGCCCACCTGACCTGTCGCGAAGTCCGTGAAGTAGAGGTGCGTCGCGTCGAGCACCACGTTCCCGGGGGCGTCTTGTCCGCTGACGATCACTTCGGTGCACCCGCCATCGATCGGCACGCGCTTGATCGCGCCGTCCGTGTCGGGGATGTAGGCGAACCCGTTATCGATGACGGGGCCGTAGGGGTCGACGAGATCGCTCGCGAGGGCCTCGACCTCACCACCATCCTTCGGGACGCGCAGGAGCCTCCCCGGACCGGAGCCGCTCGTCCAGTAGAGGTGGTCGTTCGCCAGGGCCGTTCCCCAAATCTGCTCGGCGTCGGTGGCGAGCAGCTGAGACACACCGGGCATGCCGGGATCAGGCATCGTCCCGCCCGGAGCCGCCTCGATCGCGCACATGCTGCCGCCACCACCGTCGCCGCCACCGCCGCCCGTGCTCGAGGATGAGCTCGACGAGCCGGTCGAGCTCGTCGAACCGGTCGCCGAGCTCGACGTCACGGCGGAGGCGGAGACCGACGAGGAAGAGGTGCCGCCGGTCGGGTCGCCGCCACCACCGCCGGCGCCCGTGCCGGAGCTGTCGGAGGCCGAGTCGCTACAAGCGAGAAGGAACCCTAACGCGAAGCATCCGATTCGTTGCATGCTCGCTCCTCAGCACGAAGTGCGCCGCGCCCAGGGTGCTTCATCCTCCGCGTTCTCTCAAGGGTTCTCGCCCGCCGGAGTGTGCGCGCACATGAGCCCGCACAGGGGCCAGCGTCGGGTAACCTCCCTGCGTGCATCGCGACCCGCCGGCTCGGCGTCCCGTAGGCGTTCGCGAGTGCTTCGGGCTCGCGCCGCTCGGCAAGGCTGCCCGCGAAGCGCTCGTCGCGATCCGCGGCGGCGAAGGCATCCCGCCGACGCGCTTCGATCGTTCGAGCCTGCGGATGCTCGATCCGCGCCTCTCGTTGCCCGTCTGGCTCGGACGCACGCGCGCGGACCGGCTGGTTCCCATCCTGAACATGTTCAACCACACGCCGACGCCGATCGAAGAGGGCTGGTCGGTCCGAATCCGCCAGGTCAGAGACTTTCGCGGCGGCCGCCTCACCTACGACTCGCACAACGGCACCGACTTCTGCGTCCCCGTCGGGACGGTGGTGGTCGCCGCCGCTCCGGGGCGCGTGCTCCGGGTGTCGAGCGAGTTCCACCGCGGCGGCCTCAAGGTGTTCATCGACCACGGGCGCGGTCTCGTCACCTCGTCGAACCACCTGGCGCGCGCGCTCGTCTCGACGGGGGACGTGGTTGCGCGCGGAGAGCCCATCGCGCTCGCGGGCGCGAGCGGGCTCGATCTTTTCACGTTCTTTCCATGGCTCTGCCCGCACGTGCACTTCAACGTCTTCCTCGACGGGCGCCACGTCGACCCGTTCTCGATCGGCCCCGACGAGCCGTCGATGTGGCGCGGAGCGACCGGCATGCCCGTCCCCGACGACGGCGGGGGTGCCGACGCCGATCTCGACCCGGCCGACTGGGATGACGCGGGGGTCGACCGCGCGATCGAGAGCTGTCTCCACGACGAGACGCGTCGCGCGCTCGGCGCCATCGTTGGCGCCGAGCAGCGCGCGATGGCCGTGCTCTTTCACACCGCCTACTTTCCCACCCGCTTCGGCGCACGGGCCGAGCTCTACGCTCGGGCGCATCAGCGCCGCGCGTGGCTCGACCTGCCGTTCTCACGGCACCAGTTCGACGGGATCGCGCTCCCGCAGAGCGGATGAAGCCCGGGTGGCGGCGCCAGGCTCGGTCCGCCACCCCGCCAGTGGATCAATTGACCCCCACGCAGACCCGCCGACGCACCTTTCATGGGGGTTTTCTCGTGAATCACCGGCTTCCCTGGCGACTATCCTACATGGTGGCTGTTGGCGCACATTGTGCTCTCGGCCCGCGACGGAGGTCCTCATGTCCCGCCGCGCTCTCGCACTTGCCCTGCTCGTCCCCTCGCTCTTCGCCTGTGCCCCGCTGAGCGAGCCGCTCTCGGACGAGGACACGTCCGAGAGCGAGAAGCCGTTCTCGAGCGCGCGCGCGACGCTGGTCACGTTCGAGCTCGACGGCATGCTGACGGCGCCGTGGCAGGCCGAGTCGAACACGACGAAGCTGATCAAGGACCAGCTCATCTACACGGTGGGGCAGCTCAACGCGTACGACTCGGTCGCGCGCCTCGACAAGGTGGTGATCTCGAACGTCAAGCGCGTGCAGAACGGCGACGGCTGGATGCGCGTGACCTACCACGCCACCATACCGGTCGGCTGGGGCGAGCCAGGCGACATCCCCGAGACGTTCGATCTGACGCTGCCGCGCAAGATCGGCCCCTCGAGCCTCGCGTCGTTCGCGACCGACTATGGCCCAGCGTGCTCGGACGCGCCGAGCGACGTCACGAGCGGCAACTACTGGTACCACTACCGCCCGCTCGCCGAGGGCTGCGCGTTCGATCCGGCGCGCGTCAGCGTGGCGACCGCCACCGTCACGCCGAGCAGCGAGAACACGACCGGCAAGTTCCCCGAGCTCGACCGCGTCTGGGAGGACGGCGCGCTGCGCGTCGTCGCCGTCTTCGGCAAGTACGCCGACTACGCGACGGATCCGGGCGACGCGGGGATCCGCGCGTACGACGAGTTCATCGGCGCAGTGCGGAGCGGCATCGGCAGCGGCTTCGCGCCGACGCCCGCTTCGCTCGCGGCGGCGCCCGGCGTGAGCGCGCCCGACGTGACGTTTACCGGCAAGCTCGCGGACGGCCGCGACGTCGTGATCAACGCGCTCCTCATCGACAGCCCCAAGGTGGCGACCGCCGCCTTCGACGCGCGTTACGCCGAGCTGACCAAGCAAGCCGACCTCGTCCTCTACAACGGGCACGCCGGTCTCGGCGCCAACGTGCGCGCGCTCGCCAAGAAGGGGCAGTTCACCAAGGGCCGCTACACGCTCTTCTTCTTCAACGGGTGCGACACGTTCGCCTACCTCGACGACGGCCTGGCCAAGCGCTTCACCGCGCTGAACCCCGACGACCCCAAGGGCACCAAGTACCTGGACGTCGCGACGAACCTGATGCCCGCCTACTTTCACGCGATGCCCGAGGCCTCGCTCGCGCTCGTGAACGCGCTCGCGACGCCCGACGACCCCAAGACCTACCCCCAGATCTTCGCCGGCATCGACAAGAAGCAGGTCGTCGTCGTCACCGGTGAAGAGGACAACGTCTTTTCGCCGACGCCGGACGCGTTCGCGGGGCTCGACGTCTCGGGCTCGCTCGCGCGAGGTGAAGAGAAGCGCTTCGAGACGCCGCTCCTCGCGCCGGGCACCTACGAGATCGCGCTCACCGAGACCAAGCCGAGCGCCGCCGGCGACGTCGATCTCCACGTCGGCGTCGGCTACGCCCCGACCACCACCAACTTCGATCACCGCCCGTACCTCTACGGGTCGAACGAGACCGTCACCGTCGAGATCGACCAGCCGAGCCGGCTCTTCATCATGCTGCGCGGCTACGACGACGCCCCCGTCGCCAAGAACGGCTACCGCCTCGTGATCGACTGAGGCGTCGGACGCTCCCGGCTCAGAACGAGGCCAACACCGTGAACGCGCTCGGCGCTGCGCGGAGCGACACCCGGACGGCGCGCGCAGCCACGCTCTCGGTCGGCGCCGAAGGCTCGGACCCGATCACCAAGAGCGGAATGCTGCTCGCGATCGCGAGCCCGCCCGCCAGCGCCGCGGGCCACGCGTCGCGCCGGCCACAGTCGTGCTCGCACCCGCCGGCCGACAGCGTCAGCGTCGAGCCGATGAGGAGGCCGAAGCTGCCCGAGACGCTGAGCACCGTCCCCGCCGTCACCATCCCCGCGTCGTACCGGCGCGCGAGCGGCTCCTCGGCCTGAACCGGAGCCGACGAAAGGAGAGCGGCGCCCACGAACGCGGCGGTGACGAGACGACCCACGCCGTGACCATAGGGCCGGACGCGCCGCCGGCCAGGACCCGCAACGAAACTTCATCCTTGTTCACGGGAGCAGCCCGCCTATAAGACCCGTGCTAGGGTGCTTCCGTCTTTTACCGGGGAGTCGCACAGTCCGGTAGTGCACGAGCTTTGGGTGCTCGTTGTCGTGGGT
>CALKVR010000151.1 GCA_938004815.1 uncultured Polyangiaceae bacterium
GAACAGCACGCCAGCCACGTAGACCGCGGCACAGGCCAGCGCCACGTAGCCGAGGATCGCGAAGACGCCCGCCGCGACCACCGTCACCAGCGCGAAGAGCACCGTGGTCTCCAGCAAGTGGCCAGCGAGGGTGCGCCAACGCGCCGACAGAGGCGCGCGCGTCCGCAGAGATGGTGCCGGTGAGCGCATGACGGCTCCGCCATCATCGCCCGGATGAGCCGCGTGTGCGCACCCCGGCGCTGGCTCCGCGACCAGGGGCCTGTTCGATCCAGGCGATGTGGATCCGGACATCCGCGCCCAGGAAATCCGCGGAAGGGCGGGTGGTGTGCCAATTGCTTTGCGCCGCCCGATGCGCACGAATCGGTCCGCGATCGCTTGGCTCGGCTTCGGCGCCCTCCTCGCCGCATGCAGCGGCGATCCCGGCGGGATCGACGACGAGGACGGAGCGGGCGGGGCCGATGATGGTCCGGCGACCACCGCGAGCGCGAGCGGCGGCAACGGTGAGGGGGCGGGGACGGGCGAGGGCGGCTCGGTGCCGCCGGTCGAGGACCCGTTCGATCCGCCGCCCGCGCCCACGCCGTTCACCGACGCCGAGCTAGACAGCCTGCGCGGCGACATCGATGACGCGCTCGCGACCGCGTCCGGTTCGTACTCGGTCGTGATCGTCGGCCTCGACAGCGGACAGCTCATCTACGAGAAGAACCCCGACACGGGCCGTAAGCCCGCGTCGAACACCAAGCTCTTCACGACCGCCGCGACGCTCTTGATGAAGGGCGAAGCGGGGCGCCCCAAGGTCGGGGTCTACGCGTCGGGGGTGAACGGCGGCCCCGTCCAGGGCGACATCGTCCTCGTCGCCGAGCACGATCCGTCGGCCACGCCGTGGTTCGGCGACGGATCGCGTCAGTCGTTCGACGCCATCGCCGACGCGCTCGCCACGTCGGGGATAAGCGCGGTCTCGGGCGGCGTCATCGCCAAGGGCGAATACCTCTACGAGGGGAATTCTCTCGGTACGATCGATTTTCCCTCCGAGCGCGCCCAGGCCGCGAGCGCGTTTCGCGCTGCGCTCGTCGCAGCTGGGGTCGACGTGGCCGGTGGCGCGAGCGGGGCGACCGGGTTCGATCCGCCCGCGAACGCGCAGCTGCTCGTAGCGGGCCCGAGCGCGTCGTCCGACGCCTCGGCCCACGCCATCAACGTGCCGAGCCACAACGAGATGGCCGATCTCGCGATGCACCACCTCGGCTTCCTCGATTCGGGAACGAGCACCTATGCCGCCGGCTTCGGCGCGATCGAGGCCGCGCTCGATGGCATCGGCGTCGCTCACGGCGGGCTCGACCTCAACGACGGCTCGGGGCTCTCGCACGACAACCGCGCGACGCCGCGCCACATCGCCGATCTGTTCGTGGCGCTCGCCGAGAGAAGAGAATGGTCGGCCTACGTGGGCTCCATGGCCGTCTCGGGGCTGCGCGGGACGATCGCGAGCCGCATGACCGGCGCGAACACGTCGGGGCGCTTCTGGGGCAAGACAGGCACCCTCACCGGCGTCGTCGCCCTGAGCGGCGTCCTGTTCCACCGCCACGACGGGCAGCGGTACGTGGCGTCGTTCCTCGTCAACGACGTGGGGAGCTCGACCGCGGCGCGCGCGGCCATGGACGCCGCGGTGGGCGAGCTCGCCGCCGATCGAAAAGAGATGAGCGGCGTGCCCGATGCCCCCGTCTTGAAGCGCGTGATCGACGATCGCAATGGCGCGACGGCGACGGTCGAGCTCGGCGAGGTCGACGGCGCGACCGGGTACCTCGTCTGGCGCAGCCCCGACGGCCGAAGCTGGAGACGCGAGGACGCGCGCCTCATTCAAGGCACGACCCACCGCACGATGGTCATGGACGACGCCCTCTTCGTTCGCGTCACCGCCGTCGGCGCCGCCGGCGAGAGCGCCCCGTCGAACATGCTGGCGACGCGCGTCGCGACGAGCGGCGCTCGCGCGCTCTTCGTCGACGGCAACGATCGCTACGCCGCGGGGCCCGTCCCCGAGAACCCGCTCGGGTGGGGGCACGACGCCGTCGTCGCGCACGCTGCCGCGATCGCCGGCCCCTTCGAGAGCGCATCGCACCTCGTCGTCGAGGACGGCAGCGTCGATCTGGCTGTGTTCGAGCGTGTGGTCTGGGCCCTCGGACGAGAGTCGACCGATGACCTCACCTTCTCGACCACCGAGCAGGGCGCCCTCGCGGTCTTCGTCGAGGGCGGCGGGCGCCTCTTCGTTTCGGGTGCCGAGGTCGGCTACGACTTGATCGATCAAGGCGCCGCTGCAGACGCCGCGTTTGCCGCCGACGTGCTCGGGATCGACTACGTCTCCGACGACGCCGGCACGACCTTCGTCGGTGCAGGCGACGTCGACTGGGGCCACGGCCTCGCGCGCTTCTCCAAGCTCGGCCGCCACGAGGTCGCGTTCCCCGACGTCCTCGCGCCCGCCGCCGGCGGCGCGGCATGCCTCACCTACCTGGCCGGCGCCAACGGCGCGGCGTGCGTCGCCACCGACACCCCCGCCGGCGGCCGCGTGATCGTCGTCGGTTTTCCGCTCGAGTCGCTCGACGACCCGGCTGCGGGGGCGGCGCTCGTCGCGCTCCTCGGACCGTGAGGTCGCGAGGACTATTCGACCGCCGCGAAGGGTGAGATCGTCGACGCGAGCGCGCCGGTGGGGGACACGGCCGGCAGCGTTCGCGGCGCCGCGTGGTTCGGGTGCGAAGCCGGCGGCGGAGGGAGGGTGACCGCAGCGAGGGGCGCGGCGGCCTCGCCCCGCAGGACCTTTTTGGCGAGGCGTCGCACCTCGGAGGCGCGCGCGCGGATGGCCTTGGCTCGCGCGGCGTACACGCGCACTCGCGCGTCGGCGGCGTCGCCGTCCAGCTCGGCGGCCTCGGCCTTTGCGAGCAGCGCCGCGCGGCGGTCGTCGTCGGACGCGCTCGCTTCTTTGCGCAGCGCGGTCGCGCGCGCGCGCCGATCGGAGGCGATCTTCTTCGTGAACCTCGCGGCGGGCTCCTCTTCTGCGGCGAGGGCATCGAGCTTCTTCGCGGCGAGCGCGATGGCTTCGCCGCGTGCCACGTCGGGGGGCGCGGCCGCGAGCCGCGGCCGGGGCTTGGCGTCTGCCGTCCCCGCGCAAGCGACGAGGACGGGAGCGGCGACGAGGAGCCGAGTGACGAGGCGAAGAGAGAGGTAAGCCATGCGATCCTCCTTCGGTGACAGAGCTCGCGTTGCGACGAGCGCGGCGGATGGGACCGTCGGAATCCTGCTCCCAGCGCCTCGCTACTCTTCGTAAATCGCGTCGACAAAAAACGTCGCGCCGTGGAGCACGAACGACGCGCCTGTCTCGGCGACCTCGCTCTGCCAGCCCGCCGAGCGTCGAAAGACCTCGATGCGGCGGGTGTCCTGACTCACGAGCACGTACTCCTCCAGCGAGGGGATGGTGCGGTAGTCGCGGAGCTTCCAACCGCGGTCGTCACGCTCGGTCGACTGCGACAACACCTCGACGAGGATGCAGGGGTTGGTGATCGCCTCGCCCTCGATGCGACCGTTCCTTTCGACCACCGTTTTCAACAGCGGACCGCAAACCACGCTCGCGTCTGGGCGCAGACCGGCCCGCGTTGCGGTGACGTGTATCGCCACCGAGCCGTCTCGCACGGTGCATCGACCGCGCAGAGCCACCCGTAGCTCGGCGATGACGGCGCCGACGAGTCGGCCATGCTCGAGCGTCGCGCCCGACATCGCTACCACATGGCCGTCGATCCACTCGCGCCGCACGCCGCTGGCGTCGCTCGCCTCGGCGAGGAGGAAGTCCTCCAAGGATACCTGCTCCTGCGCTCGAGCACCCATCGAAGCTCACGCTAGCACGCGCGGCCACGCGGCGTCCCCGCGCGACCGCGTCGCGGCCATCGCGCTCACGATGAGCACGACGAAGACGAGATCGCCCACCGCGGCGAAGAGGGCGAGCCCAGTGGGCGCGCCGCCGGAGAACCCGACGAGGATGCGCGCGGCGTAGAGGAGCTTGCCGATCGCGCCGAGGGCGACGACGAGGACGTGGCGGCGAGGGTCGAACGCGGCGACGGCGTAGCCGATCGCGAAGAGTAGCGTCTGGCCCCAAGCGCCCCGGTAGAGCTCGAGCACCATCGGCGAGTTCGCGGGAGCGCCGGTGAAGCGGTGAAAGCTCGCGGCCGGATCGAGGTAGCCGGGGATCGCGCCCATCAATGTCCAGACCGCGGTCGCGACGAGGAGGTAGCGAAAGGCGCGGATAGCGCGGTCGGATGCGATCGATTTCATGCTCCGACTGTGCCCGCCTGCGACGGGCTCGTCCTTTACATAGGTCGAGAACCATCACTTCTTTCGTCGGGTCGCGCGGACGCGGCTCAGCTGCGTCGGCGTGATGCCGAGGTAGGCCGCGATCTCGTAGAGCGGCACGTCGACCTCGATCCCGGGATGCGCCTCGACGAGACGCGCGTAGCGCTGCGTTGCGTTCATCGTCGCCATCTCCAGCTCGCGCTGCTCCTTGAGCAGGTAGAGCCCCTCGGCGAACCGGCGCTGGAGCTGCACGAGCGACGGGTAGCGGTCCTCGAGCGCGACGATCGCGGCATGTTCGACGACCCAGACGACGCACGGCGTGAGCGCCTGCTGCGGCACCTCGACGGGGCGCCCGGTGAGGAGCGATGCGTAGTCGCCGACGAGGTCGGGGCCGGTGAAGAAGTGCTTGTTGTACGCCTTGCCATCGGCGGTCGTGTAGTACGCACGCACCCGCCCCGACTCGAGGAGACCCACCGTCGTCTGCACCGAGCCGAGCGGTGAGAAGTGCTCACGCGGCGCGAGCGTGCGCCGCACGACGAGCGGCACGAGCTCGGGCCAGACCCCGGGCTCGAGGGGATGAATCGCGTTCACCATCCCGACGAGCCGCTGCGGGATGTCGCCCTTACCCCGAGGCTGCACTCTTCAGCTGCTTGGCGAGCCGCTCCGAGAACGCCGTGTCGTAGGTGCCGGCGACGACGTCGTCGGCGACGAGCAGCTTGCGCAAGAAGTCGATGTTGGTGGCGGCGGGGCCGGCGGGGCCGACGAGCTCGAGCTCGGTCTCGCCGAGGGCTCGGTCGAGGCGCGCGAGCGCGGCGCGCCGATCGGCGCCCCACGCGACGACCTGGGCGATCATGGGATCGTAGTAGGGGGTGCCCTCGCCGCCCTCTTCGACGCCGGTCTCGATTCTGAGATCGTCGGCGGCCGCGGGCCAGCGCAGCTTCGCGAGCTTGCCGGGTTGCGGCGCGAACATCTTGAGCGGGTTCTCGGCGTAGACGCGGGCCTCGACGCTGTGGCCCTTGCGGGTGGGCGAGAGGACATCGGCCGAGAGGCGCTCGCCGGATGCGACGCGGAGCTGCTGCTCGACCAGATCGATGCCCGTCACCATCTCGGTGACGCAGTGCTCGACCTGCAGCCGCGCGTTGACTTCGAGGAAGTAGATCTCGCCGTTCTGGCTGGCCACGAGCTCGACCGTGCCGGCGCCCTGGTAGCCGACGCTCGTCACGACCCGGAGGGCGACGTCGAGGAGCCACGCGCGCTTCTGCTCGCCCGCTTCGCCGGCGAAGAACGGGGCAGGCGAGGGCGACTCTTCGATGATCTTTTGGTGACGGCGCTGGAGGCTGCACTCGCGCTCGCCGAGGGCGACCGCGCCGCCGTGAGCGTCGCAGAGGACCTGCACCTCGATGTGCTTGGGCGACGCGACGTAACGTTCCATGTAGACGCGCGCGTCATTGAAGGCCGAGGCGCCGCGGTCGGAGCACGTCTTTACCGCGCGCGCGAGCTTGCTCGCGTCGTCGACGATCTGCATGCCGATGCCGCCGCCGCCGCCGGCGGCCTTGACCAGCAGCGGGTAGCCGATGCGGTTGGCCTCGGCCGCGAGCGTGGCCTCGTCGTCCACCGCGATGGGGCCGTCCGTCCCCGGCGGCGGCTGGGCCCCCGCTCTGCGGGCCACGTCTCTCGCCTTGATCTTGTCACCGAAGGCATCCAGACAGGCGTCCGGCGGCCCCACGAAGACGATGCCGGCCCCCCGGACGGCGGCGGCGAAAGCCTGCTTTTCGCTGAGGAGGCCGTACCCCGGGTGGATGGCATCGGCGCCGGTGTCGCGGGCGGCGGCCAGGATGGCGTCGACGTTCAAATAGCTCTCTTTGACGGGCGCGGGGCCGATCCGAACGGCGCGTGTGGCCGCCTTCACGTGAGGCGCCGACGCGTCGGCGTCCGAGTAGACCGCGATCGTCTCGAGCCGATGGCACGTCCGTTGGATGCGGCAGGCGATCTCTCCCCGATTCGCGATGAGGACTCTCTTGAACATGGGCTCGTGCGCAGGATTCGTCGGAAAACCGGAAGCTCTGTCGCGGCGTAGAGCGGACATGGGAGCGCATCAAGGGGGCTTGCTGCGTAGGGCTCTTCGCGCTGGCGACGCCACCGTTTCGCCACCTCGCGTGGGTGACACCGGGCTTTCCCGCACTGGGCATTTCGAGGTAAGGGGTGGGCGGGATGGATGATCAGGCCGAAAGCTCCGGGCCGCCGTCCGGGTTCGCACCGCGACCCGGTGCCGGTAGCGCCCCCAGCGCAGCCGATCGAGCGTTCTGCGATCGGATGCTCCCCGGGGTGTCGCGCACCTTCGCGCTCTCGATCCAGAACCTCCCGCCCGATCTGAGCAGCGCGGTCTGCATCGCCTACTTGCTCTGCCGCATCGTCGACACGGTCGAAGACGACCGCCGCCTCGAGCCCGCCCCGCGCCAGCGCCTGTTCGACGCGTTCGACGCCGCGCTCGTAGCCGCGGCCGAGGGTGACGGGTCCGAGGCCGATGCCTTCGCCGCGCTCTCCGAGCGAGAGGGCCTGGGCCCGACCAAGCTCGAGTCCGAGCTCTGCGTCGGCGGCGCCGCCGTGTTCCGCGCGTTCGCCGCGCTCCCCGCGGTGCAGCGCGCCGCGATTCGCCCGCGCGTCGCCGAGATGTCGAAGGGCATGCGCGAGTACTCGATCCGCGCCGACGATGAGGGCGGGCTGCGCCTCCGCGACGTGCCGGATCTCGAGCGGTACTGCTACTACGTGGCCGGCACGGTCGGCGAGCTACTCACCGATCTGTTCGTTATCTCGTGCCCCGTCGACGCGCGCACCAAGCGCGAGATCGACGCGCGCTCCGTCAGCTTCGGGCTCGGCCTGCAGCTGGTGAACATCCTCAAAGACGTCGCCGAGGATGCCGTGCGCGGCGATTGCTTCCTCCCGGTCGGCACGGCCAAGGCCTACGGGCTCGACATCGGCGTCGGGTGCGACGACGCGGGGCCCACCACCGCGCGCGTGCTCGACGCGCGCGAGCGGCCCAAGGGGTTGGCGCTCCTCCGCGCGCTCTCGTCGCGCGCGCGCGAGCACCTCGTCCGCGCCGAGGAGTACACGCTCCTCTGGCCCGTCGATGCGACGGCCTCTGGCGGCGCGGGGGCGCAGATCCGCCTGTTTTGCTCGGTGCCGCTCGCGCTCGCGCTCGGCACGCTGCGTGAGGTCGAGCTCGGCGAAGACGCGCTCAAGGCCGATCGCGCCCCGACGGTGTCGCGCGCCTTCGTCATGTCGTGCTTCGAAGCGGCGGTGGCGGCGGCCTCGGCGTCACCCGGCGACAGCGACACCGCGCTCCGTGCGCTCTTCGATCGCGCGCGCGCCGGTGTGGCCGGCCGCCCGCAGCGCCCCACCGCGACGCTCGAGTCCAACGTCCCGCCGTCGGCGGTCCCGACGCGGGGCGCATCCGTCCCTCCCGGTCCGCCATCCAATCGAAACATGACAGACAGCACCTCTCTCAACGGGCCCGTCAGCGAGAAGCAACCGCCTGCGCTCCAGCCTCGTCGAGAGCTCGGCGGCAAGATCCTCGTCACCGGCGCGGCTGGGCACGTGGGCGCCAACCTCGTCTTCCGCCTCCTCGAAGAGGGGCACGACGTGCGCGTCCTGTGCCGCGATCGGTCCCACGACGCGTGCATCGACGCGCTCGTCGAAGAGACGGGCAAGAAGGTCGAGCGGGTCTACGCCGATCTGCGCGACCCCGTCGCGGTTCACGCGGCCGTCCGCGGCGCCTCCAACGTCTTTCACGTCGCGGCGCGCGTCTCGACGCTCTCGGGCAGCCCGAAAGATCTCCGCGACCTCTACGAGTGCAACGTCGTCGGTACGGCCAACGTCCTCCGCGCCGCGGGTGACGCCGGCGTCACGCGCACGGTGGTGACGGGCTCGCTCAGCGCGGTCGGCTACGACCTCGACGACCCGTCACGGATCAGCGACGAGTCGCAGCCGTTCTACCCGTTTACCGAGCACCTGCCGTACGGCCGCACCAAGTCGCTCGTCGAGCACGAGGTCTTGAAGGCCTGCGTCGAGGGCATCGACGCGCTCGTGGCGACGAGCTGCGCGGTGCTCGGGCCTTGGGACTACAAGCCGAGCCGGATGGGCAAGACGCTCCTCGACTTCGCGCACGGCCGGCTCCGCGGCTACCCGCCGGGCGGCTTCGACTTCGTCAACGTGAAAGACCTCGTCGACGGCCACGTCCGCGCGATGGAGCGCGGGCGCATGGGCCAGCGCTACATCCTGTCGACGCAGTTCGCGACCGTCGACGAGCTCATGGACATCTTCGAAGAGGTGACGGGCCGCCCGCGCCCGCGCTTCCGCGTGCCGGTCCCGCTGATGAAGACGATCGCGCACGTCTCGTCGTTCGTCCTCTCGACGTTCTTTCCCAAGCTGCCCCAGCGGTTCACGCCGGCGGCGGTGCGCCTGCTCAACATGCAGCGCAAGGCCGACACGTCCAAGGCGCAGCGCGAGCTCGGCTACAAGCCCACAGAGATCCGCTCCGCCATCCACGAGGCGTACGCGCACTTCGCGCGCCGCGGCCTCGCCCCCAGCGGCCCGAGCCTCTCGCAGAAGTCGGGCTCGGCCCCGCCGTCGGTCCCCGAGCGCGCGTCGTCCGGGCGCGAGGGGGCGGCTGCCTGATGTCGCCGACCACGACGCCGCCGCCGAGCTTCGCCGACGCCAAGAACAAGCGCCAGAAGGCGCGCGCGGCCGGGCTCGATCCGAACTACTGGTACGCGGTCGCGCTCTCCAAGAAGCTGCGGCCCGGCCAGGTCGTACGCGCGACGTTCTGGGGCACGCACGTCGCCGTCTACCGGACCGAGGCGGGCACGGTGCACACCCTCGAAGACCGCTGCCCGCACCGCCACTTGCCGCTCTCGGCGGGCGTGGTCGAGGGGCAGAAGCTGCGCTGCCAGTACCACGGCTGGGCCATGGACGCGTCGGGCCAGCTCGCCGACGTGCCGCACGAGCTCTTCGGCATGAAGATGCCGCAGTGCCGCATCAAGGCGTACCCCACCCGCGAGCGCTACGGCCTCGTCTGGGTGTTCTTCGGCGACGCCGAGAACGCCGACAAGGTGCCGATGCCGCACATCCCCGACCTCGAGGGGCCCGACCGCTGGGCCTGCGTGCCGATCGAGGTCACGTGGAAAGCCCACCACTCGATGATCCTCGAGAACGTGAGCGACTTCACCCACGAGTTCTTGCACCGCAAGTGGAAACCGTTCGCCGACTCGAAGCTCACGAAGCTCGAGACCAACGAGCGCGGCGTGTTCGTCGCCTACGACACCAAGGTCGGGTACGGCGGGCTCGCGTCCAAGTTCATCGATCGCGGGCGCGTCAACACGAACTACATGGAGCTCGGGTACGAGTACCCGTACCAGTGGTCGAACACCGACGACCAGATCAAGCACTGGCTCATCTGCTTGCCGGTCGACGCGTCGACGACCAAGGGCTTCTTTCTCTTCCACTTCAAGAACTTCAAGATCCCGGGCACGCCGCTCTCGGTCCCGCGCCGCCTGATGGAGCCCATCATCCGGATCGCGAACGAGATCCAGGTCAAGCCGCTCCTCGACGAGGACGGCTTCGCGGTCGAGGCCGAGCAGGCCGGTTGGGACCAGCACTGGGACCAGCCCTTCGCCGAGATCTCGCCGGCGGTGCACGCGTTCCAAGCGTTCACGATCAAGAAGTGGGAGCAGTACCTCGAGCGTGAGGCGGCCAAGAAGCTCGTGAAAGAGTCGCTCGTCCGGCAGCCGGCGAAGAGCGACGAAGCCGCCGAGTAGCGTTGCTTTCTCAGAAGGGCCCAGACCCATGCGTAACGATCTGAAGTCCTATGACGTCGCGGTGATCGGTGCGGGCCCCGTCGGGTGCGCTACCGCGCTCGCGTTCGCCAAGAACGGCGCGCACGTGCTCCTCTTGGAGGCCAACCCCAAGGCGAGCGCGCGCCTCGCGGGCGAGTGGCTCCACCCGCCCGCCGTCGAGGCTCTGGCGAGCCTGGGCGTCATCCTCGAGCCCGAGTCGCCGTTCGCGACGGGCCGCGGGTTCGTGGTGTTCCCCGACGACGGGTCGCGCCCGATCGTCTTGCCGTACGAGACCGGCACGTTCGGCTACAGCATCCACCACGAGAAGCTCTGCGAGATCCTGCGTGCGCACACGTCTGCGCAGCCCGGCATCGAGTACGTCGAGCACGCCAAGGCGACGCGCATCGCGGGCCAGAACCTCACCTATCAGGTCCGCGGCGGCGCGATCCGCACCGTGTTCGCCGATCAGATCGTCGGCGCCTCGGGTCGGTCCAGCATCGCGCACGCCGCGCTCGGCATCAGCTCGAACGCCGGCACCTACTCGCGCATGGCGGGCCTCTTGCTCGAAGACTCGGAGCTGCCCTTCGAGGGCTTCGGCCACGTGTGTCTGGGCGGGCCCGGCCCCATCCTCATCTATCGCATCTCGGCCGAGCACGTGCGCGTGTGTCTCGACGTGCCGCTCTCGCTCCGCACCACGCGCGACAAAGAGGCGGTGCTCTTCGAGAGCTACGCGCCCGCGCTGCCCGAGCAGCTCCGCGCGCCGTTCCGTCGCGCGCTCGTCGCAGGCGAGATCACCTGGGCCACCAACCAGACGCGCTCGCGCGTGATGTTCGGGCGCCCCGGGCTCGCGCTCGTCGGCGACGCGGTGGGCCATCACCACCCGCTCACCGCGCTCGGCATGACGCTGGGCTTCCAAGACGCGATCGCCCTCGCCAGGGCCTCGAGCTTCGCCTCGTACCGGCGCGAGCGCGTGGTCAAGAGCCGCGTGCCCGAGATGCTCGCCATCGCGCTCTACGAGGTCTTCGCCGACACCCACGACGAGGTCATCGAGATCCGCAGCGCGATCTACGACCTCTGGCGGGGCAGCCCGGTCGAGCGCCTGCGCACGATGCGGTTCCTCGCCTGTCGCGAGACGAGCCCGGCCCTCTTCGGTAACTCGTTCCTGAAGGCGCTCCTCGTCGCCTCGAAGAAGCTCGCTCGCCAGGGCTTCGAGACGTCGCAGTGGGGCCACGTGAAAGACGTGACGTCCGAGCTCGGCTCGCGCATCCGCTGGCTGATGACCGGCGCGCTTCGCCTGACCGAGGCCCGCCCGTCCAAGGAGCTGCCGTCCAAGGACCCGCCGCGCCAGGCCGATGACGGCTACGCGGGCGCGCTCCGCGCCTCGGCGGCCAAGGCCGACGTGGTCGAGCTACCGAGCGTCGCGGGCCACGCGGCCCGAACCGGACAAGATCGTTATGATCCGGCCCAGGCGCTCGAGCGCGGCACGAAGGCGCTCCTCGCCCTGCAAGACGCCGACGGCTCGTGGGAGGGCGAGTGTATCTGGTGCGCCATGCTGGCCGCGCAGTACGTGCTCGCTTGCCACATCATGGGCATCGAGATCGACGAGACGCGCAAGCGGCGCCTCTTGCTCCACTTCGAGCGCACCCGCCTGCCCGAGGGGCTGTGGGGCCTGTCCGAGGTGACGCCGCCGTCTCTCTTCGTCACGACGCTCGTCTACGTGGCCGCCCGCATACTCGGCGTCGGCGCCGACGACCCCCTCATCGCCCGTGCCCGCGCGTTCTTCGTGCGTGAGGGCGGCGTTCAGGCCATCCCCTCGTGGGGCAAGTTCTGGCTGTCGCTCGTGAACCTCTACGCGTGGGAGGGGGTGAACCCGGTCATCCCCGAGCTGTGGCGACTGCCGACGGTCATCCCGGTGCACCCGTCGCGGTACTACTGCCACACCCGCCTCATCTACCTGTCGATGGCGACGCTCTACGGCGAGCGCTTGCAGGCGCCCGTCACCCCGCTCGTCGAGGCGCTCCGCCACGAGCTCTACCCGCAGGGCTTCGACCGCGTCGACTTCGAGGCTGCCCGCAAGCAGCTCCGCAAAGACGACCTCTACGAGGAGCCGAGCACCATCCTCAAGTCGGCGTACGAGGTGCTGCGCGTCGTCGACAAGGTGCGAACGCGCACGGGGCGAGACAAGACGCTCGCCAAGATGCGCGAGGCGATCCGCTGGGAGCTGAGGTCTTCGAGCCACACCTCGATCTCGCCCGTGAGCGGCTTGCTCAACATCCTGTCGCTCTGGTCGGCCGACAAGAACGACCCCGATGCCCAGAAGGCGATCGCGCACTTCGACGGCTGGCTCTGGGAGGACGACCGCGACGGCACCCGTGTCACGGGCGCGCGCTCGGCGATCTGGGACACCGGCTTCGCCATCCAGGCCCTCGTCGCGGCGGCCCCGCACGTCGATCTCGAGGAGCCCATCAAACGAGCGGATCAGTTCCTGTTTACCCAACAGATCCGTCAGACTTTCCCCGGCTACGCCGAGAACTTCCGCATCGACCCGAAGGGCGGCTACCCGTTCTCGTGGGGCTGGCACGGCTGGCCGGTGTCCGATTGCACGGCCGAGGCGATGCTCGGCCGGCTCGAGGCCAACGTCGAGGGCGGCCCCTCGGACGACGACGTCGCCATGGGCGCCGCGTTCATCCTGCGGTGCCAGGGCCCGAGCGGCGGCTTCGGCAGCTACGAGGCGCCCCGCGTGCCGTTCTCGCTCGAGTGGCTCAACCCCGCCGAGATGTTCGGCGACTCGATGACCGAGATGGGCTACGCCGAGTGCACGGCGTCGTGCATCGCTGCGCTCGCCAAGATCGCACACGAGCGCCCCCACCTGCTCAAGCTGCCGGAGCTCGCCTCGCTCCCCGACGCGATCGCGCGCGCGGCCGCACACCTCCGCCGGCTCCAGCTGCCCGAGGGCCCCTGGCCGGGGGCGTGGGGCGTGCACTACATCTACGGGACGATGTTCGGCATTCGCGGCCTCCTCGCCGCGGGCGTGCCGCCGACCGATCCGTACGTTCGCAAGGCCTGCGCGTGGCTCAAGGCCCACCAGCGTCTCGACGGCAGCTGGGGCGAGCGACACGCGCTCCACACGAGCCAGTACGTGGAGCACGAAGAGGGGCAGGTCATCCAGACGGCGTGGGCCCTCACCGCCCTGCTCGAGGCGCAGGATCCAGAATGGGACGTGTTGGAGCGCGCGGCGCGCTTTCTCGCACGGTCCCAGCTCGGCAGCGGCGAATGGGAGCGGCAGAGCCCCGCGGGCATCTTCTTCCACACCGCCCTCCTCGAGTACGTCCTCTACAAGAGCTATTTCCCGGTCTGGGTGCTCGGTCTCTACGAAACGCGGCGCAAGGCGCGGGCGCTCCTCCTCGAAGAGGGCCGCCGCGAAGTCGCCGCCGAGTAGCGCGGGGGGGCGCGTCCCACAGGGTGGCACGGCGGATGCAGCCTGTGCCGCCCATGAAGACTGGTTCGAACGCGATCGACCTCCTCAAGCGCCAGCACGCGGAGGTCAGGGATCTCTTCACGCAGATCGAAGAGGAGTCGGACGACGACGAGAAGCTGGAGCTCGTCCAAGAGCTCGCCGATGTTTTGAACGCACACGCCGCGATCGAGGAGAAGCTCTTCTACCCCGTGGCCTACGCCAACGTCTCCGAGGACATGCACGAAGAGGCGGTCGACGACCACCGCGCGATTCGCCGGCTGGTCGCCGAGCTCTGTGACATGAGCCCGGACGACGACGACTTCGAGGAGAAGCTCGACGTCCTGCGCGCCCAGGTCGAGGAGCACGTGAAAGAAGAAGAGAGCGAGATCTTTCCGGCGGTCCGCCAGAGCGTGAAGGCGCCCGAGCTGAAGCAGCTGGGCGAAGAGATGCAGCAGCTGTTCGCCCAGGAGCTCAAGGGCGTGCCCAGCGTGCGCGTGCCGTCGCCGCCGGCTCACCAGCCGGCGCTGCGCTGACGAGACCGTTAGATGGCGCGCGCGACCGCGCGCCTGACCGTCACGTCTTTCGGGCCGTCTACGAAGAGCACGGTGACGCGCATACGGTCGGCGACACGCTCGACGGGAGCGATCGGTACGACCTGAGCGGCGACGGTGGGCGTCACGAGGGCGCCCTGGACCAAGGCCGCGCCCGCCTCGTCGAGCGCGACGACGACGCCCACGTTGCCGTCAGACTGCTCGGCCTCGTAGAGCCCGGCCAACCCCGCCTCGTCGACACGCGAGCCCTGCCACGCCGCCGCGACACCGTCACCCGTGTCGAGCGTCCCCGTCACCAGGCCGCCCTGGATGCTGACGTGCACCGCCCAGCCATCGGCAGTGACGTCGAACGTGTCGCCCTGGGCCTGGGCGCGGACCCACCTGGTGGCGGTGGCGAAAGTGGTCGCGCCGCCGCAGAAGAAGAGCGCGACGTCGTCGCCGTCGCGCACGAGGGCGACGCGGGTCTCGGTGCCGGTGACGTCGCCCACGAACGTCTGCTGGGTGTTCGGCGTGGGGCCGCCGCCCGAGGCGTCATCGTCGCCGCAGCCGATGCCGGCGAGCGCGAGGGTAGAGGTCGAGAGAAGGAAGCGCCGCCGCGAAGTCATGCCTTCTTATAGCGTTCCATGGCCCTCTCGAGGTGGTTCACCGCCATCCGGGCGTCGTCGCTCCGCGCGATGATGGGCGGGTCGTCGCCGCGACCCGGCGCGCGCGACGCGAGCACTCGATAGCGGGCTGCGCGGAGGTGGCTCTGCTCGACCGCCTCGAGCCCGCGGCCGCGCGCGAGCCGGGCCTGGGCGAGATCGAGGTGACCGCGCGAGATGCGGATCGCCTCGCGAAAGAACGGGCTCGGCTCGAGGAGCTTGTCGGCCACCCCGAAGGCGAACGTCGACTCGTCCACGCGGTCGAGCTCGGCCAAGACGGCGGCGCGGATGCCGCCGAAGATGCCCTCGACGCGCACGTCGCCCACGTCGCGGCAGAGCAGCGCCGCGCGCTCGAGCAATCGCTCGGCGTCGGCCAGCTCGCCGGCGTGAAAGTAGAGGATGCCGAGGTAGCCGAGGACGATGCGGTAGGTGCGCTTGGCGCCCTCGCGGTCGGCGATCATGAGGGCGCGCTCGTAGTGCTCCTCGGCGGCGGCGTGGTCCTCGTGCTCGAGGAAGAACGACCCGAGCCCCGCGCACGCGCGCATCTCTCCCATCGCGTTCTGGTTCTTGCGGGCGACCTCGAGCGCCGACTCGTAGTGCGCGCGCGCCGTCTCGGCGTCGCCCATCGAGGCGCGCACGCTCCCCAGCTGCTGCAGGCTGGATGCCTCGAGGTCGGGGAGATCTAGGGCGCGGGCCTCGAACACCGCGACGTCGAACCGCGCGAGCGCGCGGCCGAGATCGCCGAGCTGGAACTCGGCCGTGCCCACCGCGAGCAGCATCTCGACCGCGTGCTGCTCGTCGCCGGCCTCGCGCGAGAGCTTGAGGGCGACGTTGGCGTCTCGCGCCGCCTCGTCCATGCGGCCCAGCCCGCGGAGCGCGGCCGCGCGGACGCCGCGCGCGCGCGCG
>CALKVR010000152.1 GCA_938004815.1 uncultured Polyangiaceae bacterium
ACGTACATCGGCGCGCTCCCCGGCAAGATCATCCAGAGCCTGAAAAAGGTCGGCACCGGCAACCCGGTGTTCCTCCTCGACGAGGTCGACAAGATGTCGAGCGACTTCCGCGGCGACCCCGCGGCCGCGCTCCTCGAGGTGCTCGACCCCGAGCAGAACCACGCGTTCAACGACCACTACCTCGACCTCGACTACGACCTCTCGGACGTGATGTTCATCACGACCGCGAACTCGCTCTCCGGCATCCCGGTGCCGCTCCAGGACCGCATGGAGATCATCCAGCTCTCCGGCTACACCGAGTTCGAGAAGCTCAACATCGCGCAGAAGTACCTGGTGCCCAGGCAGAAGCACGACTGCGGCCTCGACGACGTCGAGGTCGACGTGAGCGAGGGCGCCATCCGCACGATCATCCACCACTACACGAAAGAGAGCGGCGTCCGCTCCCTCGAGCGCGAGATCGCGAGCGTTTGCCGCAAGCTCGCCCGCCGCGTGGTCGAAGAGGGCAAGGACCAGCGCATCTCGGTCGACGCGCGCGTCATCCCCAAGCTCCTCGGCGTGCCCAAGTACCGCGTCGGCCGCGCCGAAGAGAAGAGCGAGGTCGGCCTCGTCAACGGGCTCGCCGTCACGAGCGTGGGCGGCGATCTGCTACCGGCCGAGGCGAGCGTCTTCCCCGGCAAGGGCAAGGTGACGATCACCGGCCTCGTCGAAAAGGGGATGGAAGAGAGCGGCCAGGCCGCGATGAGCTACGTGCGGGCGCGCCTCGATCGGCTCGGCCTGCCCGAGGACATCCACCAGAAGGTCGACGTTCACGTTCACTTCCAAGACTTCGTGAAAAAGGACGGCCCTAGCGCGGGCGTCACCATCGTCACCGCCATCGTGAGCGCCCTCCTCAAGGCGCCGGTGCGCCACGATCTCGCGATGACGGGTGAGGTCACGTTGCGCGGCCGGGTGCTCCCGATCGGCGGCGTGAAAGAGAAGCTCCTCGCCGCGCACCGCTCGCGCATCGCGACCGTGGTCCTCCCGAAAGAGAACCGCAAAGATCTGCGCGACGTGCCGCGCCGCGTGCTCGCGTCGCTGCGCCTCGTGCTGGTCGATCACGTCGACGACGTGCTGCGTGAAGCGCTCGTGGTCTCGGACCCCGACAAGCTGTTCGGCCCGACCCACGGGGTCGTCGAGTACCGAAACGGCGAGCTCTTCAGCGAGGGCGCGCCAGCAACCGAGAAACCGGGCACCGAGCGACCGGCTGCTGCGCCGCCGACCCTGCCGGGGGGGCCTCCCGTGAGCGGCCCGCCCGACGGCAGGCCCGCGGCGGAGTAGCGGGTGGCCGGCGGGGCGGGGCGGCTGGCCGGTGTGCTCACGCTCGCCGCGTGCGCCGGCGGATGCTTCGTCGATGCCATCGGGGGCGCGACGACCGGGGATGGGCAAGCGACCACGTCCTCGAGCACGGGTGTGACGTCGTCGGCCGAGAGCGGTAGCGGCTCGTCGGCGAGCACCAGCACGTCGAACGGCGGAGGGGGGGCGGGCGGGTCGGCCGAGGGCGGCGGCGGCGGCTGCGCGGACAAGATCCTCTCGTTCGACGGCAGCGACAGCGCGCGCATCGCGACCGAGGACGCGAACCTCGGCGACGACTTTTCGGTCGGCGCGTGGGTCTTTCCCACGTCGGGCCCGTCGTTCATGGCCGGCGACGGCACGAGCTACTTCGCGCGGATCATCGATCACGCAGACTTCGACGACGACGACGGCTACCTGGTCGGCATCGGCGAGCCGAACGACGCCGGTGTGCCGTGGGCGTCGTTCGTCGCGTTCCCGGGCGGGGTCGAGTGCGCCGCCAACGCGCCCATCGTGTTCGACGCATGGGTTCACATCGCGGGCCGCTACCTCGACGACGTCGGCGGGCCGGACCTCTTCCTCCTCGTGGACGGCGCCGTCGTGGCGAGCGCCAACTGTGGAGCGGCGCCGCCGGTCGACGAGTACGCGGGGCCCGTCGTCCTCGGCATGCGCGAGGAGGACGGGGGCCAGTACTTCACCGGCTTGCTCGACGACGTGTTCCTCAAGCGCGGGGGCAACGTGAATCCGCTCGTTCCGCTCGCGTGCGACCAGGCCTTCGTCTTCGCTTATGACTTCGAGGCCGGACCAATGTCTCTCTGCCCGGGGGCGCTCGAGCTCGGGCTCGACGCCGCCCCGTCGGATCCCGAGCTATCGTGCGCCGACTGATCCGGCTCTCCGAGCGTTTCTTTTTCGCGCGCGCCTGATCGATCGCCTCGATGCGACCAGTCTCGGCGACGGGTGCGCTCCGGTGAGCCGCGCCGGCCGGGTCGACCGGTCACGTTCGCGCGAGAAGCGCACGAAGGGCCGCGACGACCTCTGCAGGACGCTCTTCGAGGACGTAGTGGTCGGCGCCAACCACACGCGTCACTTCCGCGCGGGGGAACGCGCGCGCCAAGTCGACCGCGATGGAATAGGGGAAGTATCGGTCGCGGTCGCCCCAGATCGCGGCAATCGGCACGTTCACCGGCGGCCCGGCCGCGAGCTCGCTGCGCGCATCGACACGAAAGTGGCGATAGAAGTGCGCGAGCCAACGCCGCCCTCCGGGCTCGCGCATCCAGCCGACGTAGCTCTCGACCTCGTCGCGGGTGAAGCAGCCCTTCGCGACGTAGCGCTCGAGCCAACGCGCGTGGATCCATGCGTTTGGCATGCGCGTCAGGGCCGAATGCAAGCCGGGGACTCGAGCGAACCATGTCATGGTAGCGAGGATCGAGCTCCAGGGCTCCGCGATCGCGCAATGTGCTCGCGTGTTGATCAGAGCGAGTCTGCGGATGCGCGACGGTGAGCGCCTCGCCAAGCCGAGAGCGAGCAGTCCGCCATAGTCGTGGCCGAAGAGGTTGACCTGCCGAAGCCCGAGCTCATCGAGGAGCCGATCGAGGCGTTCGACCTCGGCGTCGAAGCGCGGCGCGAGGGTGAGGGAACGTTCGGAGCGACCCCACCCGAACCAGTCGGGCGCGATGATCCGGTGCGTCTGCGCGAGGTCGGGGGCCACGCGGCGCCAGCAGCGGTGGTCCTGCGGATAGCCGTGCAGGAGGAGACAGGGCTCGCCGTCACCGAGCTCGAACACCGCCACCCTTGCCCCGTCCACGACGACATCGGTGCGTGTCATCGTCGTGTCGCTGGGGTCTGCCGACATGCGGTGATGCTACGCGCCGGTTCGCCCCGTGCCATTACCTCGGAGAGAATGCGCAGAGCGCGATTCTCACCGACTCCCGGCGCACGGTTTGCCCCAGCGCACCCGAACAGTGGCGGCTGACGGAGCAGGGAGGAGATGCCTTCAGCGCTTCTTGATCGGGCGCTTCGGGTCCATCGCCTCGATCGGCCCGATCTCGGCGACGTTGCGCTTCGCGAGCTTGGCCTCGAAGCCGAAGGCGCGGTCCGCCTTGCCGTCGCCGTCGTCGTCGAGCCAGGCGATCGCGGCGCCCTTTTTCCCCTGGTTGCCGTCGCCCTGCCACTGCAGCACGAACGGCATCGGCGTCGTGAGCTTGAAGCCCGCGCAGTTGTAGACCGCGTTATTGAAGTCGTTGATCCCGGGGCGGTACGAGCCGCCCTTGAGGAAGGCCATCGCCGTCGGCACGGGCGGGGATGTCCCCGGCAGGACATGGATCGTCTGGGCGACGCACTTCTTCAGACCGTCGGCGAACTTCTCGAGAGCCTGCCGGGCTGCGGCCTCGGCGCCAGACGCGGGCGGCGTGTCGGGGTTCGGCGCGCTCGTCGAAGCAGCGGGCGCGGCGCTCGCGGAACCGAGAGGGGCCTTGGCGCTCGCCGCGGGAGGAGTGATCTTCGCTCCGCTTCCGGCCGGCGTGGGGGCCGCGCCGCTCGCGCTCGCGCTCGCGGCGACGGGGGCAGACGGCACGGTGAGCGCGCGGTACGCATAGAAGCCGCCGACCACCACCGTGACCGTCGCGAGACCGACGGCGGCGCCCAGCATGAGCGGCTTCAGGCCGCCGCCGCTCTGCGCCGCCCGCAGCGCCTGCTCGGTCGGGTACGCGCCGGGAGGAGGAAAGGGGACCGGCCCGCTGCTATCGACGGTCGGGAAGCTCGGCATCACGCGCGGCTCGATCTGCGGGTAGCTGGGCTCTCTCGGCGCGGCGATCGCGGCGGCGTCGATCTGCGGCGGCGGACCGAACGCAGGCGGCGCCGGCGGGGCGGTGGCCGCTTGCGCCGCGAGGTTCTGCTGGATCAGCGCCTCGGCCTCGGGGGTGAGCATCGACGGGCCCATCAGCGTCCGGGCGTGGGCGAGCTTGGGATCGGGGGCAGCCGCAGCGGGCCCCACCACGACCTGCCCGACGGGAGGCGCCGCCGGCCACGCGCCGCGCTCCTTCGATGTCTCCGCAAATGGGGACGCCGGGTTCGAAGTCTGCGCGTGGTGGTCGACGTTCATGATGAACGTCCCCGGGTTGTCGGTGGCGTCGTCGTCCCAGCTGTCGTCGACCGACTCGGCCTGGTCGGTGGCGAAGGCGCCCGGCGTCGGCTGACCCGCCGCCGGCAAGGGTGGACGATCCTCGGGGTTCATCACGAGGGTTCCGCCGCCGATGTCGTCGTCGTCCTGCGACATGCCCGAGGCCCAAGCGTAGCGTCGTCGTTCTGAAACGGCGAAGTCCTCGTGCTCGATTGCGTCGTCCCTGTGATTTTCACCCCCTCAACCCCCCTCACGGAGTGACGGGGGCGGACTCAGTGTCTGAAGTGCCTGGCGCCGGTGAAGACCATGGCGATCCCCGCCGCGTCGGCGGCGGCGATGACGTCGGCGTCTTTGACGCTCCCGCCCGGTTGCACGACCGCGGTGACGCCGTGGGACGCGGCGAGCTCGAGGCCGTCGGGGAAGGGGAAGAACGCGTCGGACGCCAGCACCGAGCCCTTGGCGCGGTCGCCTGCCTTGCTGCACGCGATGCGAACCGACTCGACCCGCGACATCTGGCCAGCCCCGACGCCGGTCGTTCTGTCCTTCGAGCCGAGGACGATGGCGTTCGATTTGACGTGCTTGCAGACCACCCAGGTGAAGGCGAGCGCGTCGAGCTCGTCGGCGGTGGGCGCCCGCTTCGTGACCACCTTGGCGCCGCGGACCTCGGCCGGGCCGGTCGCGTCGCGCTGCTGCACCACGATGCCCCCGCCGATCCGCTTGTAGACGAGGCCGGGAGCCGAGGCGGGCGGGACCGACCCGGTGGCGAGGAGCCTCAGGTTCTTCTTTCCTCGGAGGGTCGCGAGCGCGCCGTCGGCGTACGAAGGCGCGACGATGCACTCGAGGAACGTCTCGGCGAGGGCGGCCGCGGTGGCGGCGTCGACCTCGCGGTTCAGCGCTTCGGCAGGATCGACATGGTCGTCCACGGCGCCGCGCGCATCGATGCGGCCGCGTTCGCCTCCGCCGCCGACACCGGCC
>CALKVR010000153.1 GCA_938004815.1 uncultured Polyangiaceae bacterium
AGGCTGACCCGCTCGTCGACGAGGAACCCCTCGATCTGGTGGAACATCGGGGAGTGGGTGACGTCGTCGTCGCGCCTGTAGACGGCGCCAGCGCTGACCACGGCGAGGCGCAACGGTGCCCCAGTTGCCGCCGCCTCTGTGGCGGCCCGCGACATCTCTCGGACCTGAACGTTGCTGGTGTGGGTCCGGAGGAGCACCCCTGGGCCGAACCAGAAGCTGTCCTGCATATCCGTCGCCGGATGATCAGGAGGGAACGCGAGCTTGGTGAAGTTGTTCTCTTCGAGCTCGATCTCCGGGCCGGGCACCGAGCGAAAGCCCAGGTCGCGGAAGATGGCGAGCAGCTCGTCTTTTACCTTCAGCACCGGGTGCGGGTGTCCGCGACCGAGCGAGAGCCTGCCCGGCAACGACACGTCGTAGGGCCGCGCCGACAGCTCAGCTTCGAGCTTTTTGCGTGAAAGCTCGGCGAGCCGAGCCGCGAAGCTGCGCTCGACGTCTTCTTTGAAGGTGTTGACGAGCGCGCCGATGCGCGGGCGCGCATCGGCGGGAACATCACGCATCAGGGCGAGGACAGCCGTCAGCTCGCCCTTTTTCCCGAGGAGCTTGGCGTGCTCGGCGCGCAGCGCCTGCTCGCTGGCAGCGGCCGCGAACGCCTCGGCGAAGCGGGTACCGAGCGCCGCGAGGCGCTCTTCGACCGTCGCGGCAGCGCTCAAGCCCCGGCCACTCAAGCCTTGGCGGCCGCGACCACGGCGTTGAACGCCGCCGGATCACTGACCGCGAGCTCGCTGAGGATCTTGCGGTCGAGGCCGATGTTCGCCGTCTTGAGACCGGAGATCAGGCGCGAGTAGGTGGTGCCGGCGATGCGGGCGGCGGCGTTGATGCGGGTGATCCAGAGACGGCGGAAATCCCGCTTCTTCAAGCGGCGGCTGATGTAGCCGTACTCCCAGGCGTGACGCAGGACCTCGACCGCCTGGCGGTAGCGGTTCTTGCGCCCGAGGAAGTAGCCCTCGGTCTGGTTGAGGACGCGGTTGCGGCGGCGGCGGGCTTTGAAGCCACGTTTTGCGCGGGGCATGGTGGTGTCTCCTCTTCCTCAACCGTACGGGAGCATGAGCTTCACGCGCTTCTCCATGGTCTTGTCGACCATGTCGTTCTTGCGCAGGCGCCTTTTGCGCTTGCTGCTCTTCTCCTGCATGTTGTGGTTGAGACCACCCTTGCTGCGTCGCACCTTGCCGGTGCCCGTGATCTTGAACCGCTTCTTGGCGGCTCGGTTCGTCTTCATCTTGGGCATGATCGCCTCGCTGCCGCTCTCTCTGGCCGCCCTGGGACGCCAGGGCCGTTGACCGTTCGCCGGGGAGATGCGGGGGCGCGCTTTATGGCGGGTCTCCTCGGCCTTGTCAAGGACGGGCCCCCGCGGTACCTGGCCCATCGCCGATGCCCCGACGGACCGACATCGAGAAGATCCTGATCATCGGCTCCGGGCCCATCGTGATCGGGCAGGCCTGTGAGTTCGACTACTCCGGGACCCAGGGCGCCAAAGCCCTGCGAGACGAGGGGTACGAGGTCGTCCTCGTCAACTCGAACCCGGCCACGATCATGACGGATCCGGAGCTCGCCGCTCGCACCTACGTCGAGCCCCTCGAGCCCGAGACGCTGCGGGCGATCCTCGAGCGCGAAAAGCCCGACGCCGTCCTGCCCACCCTGGGCGGGCAGACGGCGCTGAACCTGGCCCTCGCCCTCCACGACGACGGGACGCTCGAAAAGATGGGCATCGCCCTCATCGGCGCCTCGCCCGCGGCCATCCGCAAGGCCGAAGACCGCCGGATGTTCAAGGAGGCGATGACCAAGATCGGCCTCACCTGCGCGCGCTCGGGCTACGCGCACACGTTCGCCGAGGCGCTCGAGATCGTCGAGAAGGGCACCGCCGAGACCGAGCACGTCCCGACCGGCTACCCCGTCATCGTGCGCCCGAGCTTCACGCTGGGCGGCACCGGCGGCGGCATCGCGCGCACCCGCGAAGAGCTCGAAGAGAAGATCGCGTGGGCCCTCGACCAGAGCAAGAAGAGCGAGGTCCTCATCGAGGAGAGCATCCTCGGTTGGAAAGAGTTCGAGCTCGAGGTCATCCGCGACCGAGCCGACAACTTCATCGTCGTCTGCTCGATCGAGAACATCGATCCGATGGGCGTGCACACCGGTGACTCGATCACGGTCGCGCCAGCGATGACGCTCACGGACCGCGAGTACCAGCGTCTGCGCGACGCTTCACGCGCGGTCATGAGCGAGATCGGCGTCGAGACCGGCGGCAGCAACGTCCAGTTCGCGATCGACCCGAAAGACGGCCGCGTCGTCGTCGTCGAGATGAACCCGCGCGTCTCCCGCTCCAGCGCCCTCGCGTCCAAGGCGACCGGCTACCCCATCGCCAAGATCGCGGCCAAGCTCGCCGTCGGCTACCGACTCGACGAGCTGACCAACGACATCACCGGCACGAGCGCCGCGTTCGAGCCGACCATCGACTACGTCGTCGTGAAATGGCCGCGGTTCGCGTTCGAGAAGTTCCCCGGCGCCGACCAGCGCCTCGGCACCCAGATGAAAAGCGTGGGTGAGGCGATGGCCATCGGCCGCACTTTCTGCGAGGCGCTACAAAAGGCGGC
>CALKVR010000154.1 GCA_938004815.1 uncultured Polyangiaceae bacterium
CCTCACGCACCATCGTCCACTCGGGATCGATCTCGA
Source organism: uncultured Polyangiaceae bacterium (assembly GCA_938004815.1). Classification (GTDB taxonomy): domain Bacteria; phylum Myxococcota_A; class Polyangia; order Polyangiales; family Polyangiaceae; genus Xiheicaenibacterium. The sequence continues at coordinate 37 of CALKVR010000154.1, forward strand.
CCGCCGCGAGGCCGCGCGCGGGGAGCGGTAGCGTAGCGACCGACGGCCCGGTGGTCATGTCGACGACGTGTCGCGTGCGCGCGCCCGCGAAGTCGACGAGGTCGATGGGCACGCGGAGGGTAAAGTCGCCTTGGACGTCGAACGCGAGCTCGACCGAGCCGTCGACGACGCGGGGGCTGGTGCCGATGCGGGGGAAGCCCTGGTTGCGGAGCCATTGATCGACGAGCGGCCCGATGTCGACGCCAGACTCGGCGGCGACGGCGGCGACGAGATCGTCGACCGAGAGCGCGCCGAGCCCCAGACCTACCGCGTCTTTCAGCACCGCCCCGAACGCGTCGGCGCCGACGTACGCCTCGAGCGCGCGCAGCACGAGCGGCCCCTTGTGGTAGACGACGTGCGCGAACACCGGTGAGCCCTGATCGGCGCCGATGACGTCGATGTCCTTGTCGCCCGGGCGAGTGAACATGTACCAGACCGCGTTCATGCGCATCCCCGCGGTGCGCTTGTCGACGCCATCGAGCTGACCCAGCGCGCGCCAGCCCGCGTACTCGGCCATCGACTCGCCGAAGAACGGCCCCTCGTCGACCAGACGCGCGGTGGCGGTGTTGCCCCACCAGAAGTGCGCCGTCTCGTGAGCCATCCCTTGCTCGACGAGGTAGGTGTCGCTGGTGAAGACGACCTCGTTCACGTAGACCACGCCGAGCGTCGACATCGCGCCGAAGGCGAAGTTCTTGGGCACGGTGACGAGGCGCGTCTCGTCGATGGGGAGCGCGCCGTAGTGCTCGGCGAGCACCGGTACGACGCGGCTCGCCACGTCGACGGCGCGCCGGACCTCGTCGACGCTCTCGCTTTCCGGATCGTAGATAGCGCTGGTGGGAAAGCCGCTCGTCGACGCTTCGACGGCGCTCGTGGCCCCATCGACCGCGTAGCCGCCGAAGACCTCGGTGGGGGCCTGAAAGTCGAAGGCCCACCGCTCGATACCAGGGCCGTCGCTCACCATCTCGCGGAGCTCGCCGTGCGCCGCGACCGCGACGTGCCCCTCGGGCACGCGCATCTCGACGCTCCCGATGAACGGATCGACCCGAAACGGATCGACGTGGTACCAGGCCAGGCCCGGCATCGGGAACGTGAAGATCGTCTCTTCGGGGGTGCGCTTGCATGCGCCACCCGAGCCGCACGCCGGGGTCCCGCTGAGCTGAACCGAGACCTGGATGGTCTCGCCGGCGCCGAACGCGGCCGGGAAGACGATGTCGGTCAGGTACTCGGGGTACATGAAGTGCGGCTCGCTCGTGCCCGGCGCGCCGTTCACGAGCACGCTCGTGATCGGGACCGCCATGTTCGCGGTCGAGAAGCGGCTCACCGAGCCGGTCGCGACGAATTCGAGATCGAGGGTGACGGTCGTCGTGTCGGGTGTCGCGAGATCGACGAAGACGTCCTGCCGGATGAAGTCGAACTGCTGGGCGCTCGCCGTGCCCGTCCAGAGGGCGCTGGTGAGCGCCGCGCTCGCGAACACGGTGAGGCTCCGTGCGCGCTTCACGGCGCACCTCCCTCGGTGAGCACGCCGCCGGCGGTGGCGACCTCGACCCAGCTCCCGTCCGCGCGCCGCACCACGACGCGGTCGAGCGCGACGTCGCTCGTCGCCTCGGGCTCGGCGATCTCCAGGACCGCGAGCACGGTGGGCTCGTCGATCGCGACGCCGCCGAGAGCCGCGCCGCGCCGCGCTTCACCGAGCGCCGCGTCGCCTTCGGCCAGCGAGACGAAGCGCGCCGCTTCGGTCGTCGCGCCCAGCGTCTCGGTCAACGCGCCGGCCTCGACCGCAAGTGCTCCAGCGTCGTGCCGCACGTGCGCGGCCCATCCGAACACCTGGCCGAGCGCGGCGCCGTACACCTCGATCCGGAGCCGCCCGTCGTCGCCGCGCGCGGCGTCGAGCCAAAGCCGCGGCCCGGCGGGCTCGGCCTCGCGCTCGAAGCTCGCCTTCTTCGGTTTCGGTTTGGGCTCGGGCAACGTCTCGTCACCGTCGCAGCCGGTGGTGAGGCTCAGGAGAAAAGAGAGCGCGAGAGCGGTCGCGGTTCGCATCTCGCCACCCTGCGTCGTCGGCTCGGGACCGACTAGGCGATTCGTGCTCTTCTTTACGCCGCAAAGGCAGATGGGGCGCAGCCGAAGTGCTCGCGAAACGCGCGCGCGAACCGGCTGAGGTCCGAGAACCCCACCTCGAAAGCCGCCTCGGTCACGCTGTGCCGCCGGCCGAGCAACGCGGCGGCGTGCTCGACGCGCCGCTGGAGGAGCCACTGATAGGGGCTCACGCCGAGCTGGGCCCGAAAGCTCCGGCTGAAGTGGTACCGGCTCATGCCCGCGGCGCGCGCGAGATCCGCGATCTCGAGAGGCTCGGCGATCCGCTCCTCGGCGGCGCGGAGCGCCCGCGCGATGCGGGGATCGCGGCGCGGCGCGCGCGCTTCGCCCGCGGGCTCGAGCAGCCTGCGCACGAGCGCGCGAGCCACGTCGTCGACCGGGTCGCCGCCCCGCGCGCGCCGGGCCGGCTCGGTCAGGATCGTGCCGAGCCGCGTCAGCACATCGGTGCGCGGCAGCAGCGCGGGCTCGAGTCGGCGGCCCGACTCCTCGGATGCTTCGAGAGCCAAACCGGCATCGATCTTGATCGAGGTGGCGGCCGTACCAGGTAAGAGGCGGGTGCGGTGCTCGACGCCTTCGGGGAGCACGACGACGCTCCCCGCACCGACCTCGAAGGTCCGCGCGCCGACGTCGTAGACGACGCAGCCCGACGTGCACGAGGCGATCTCGACGCCGGCGTGAGCCGCCGTGGGAAAGCGAGGCGACCCGGCCCCCGTGTCGCGCCAGGTGCTCGCGTGGACGTGCGCGGACCGGGAGAGCTCGTCGATCCGGAAGCTCGCGATCTCGGCCGCCACGCGCTCACCCTAGCGCGGAGGGCGGCGGGGTGAAGCTCAAACATCCTCTCTCAACCGCCCTCTTCTCGCTTGTACCTCGTCCCCCAAGGCTTCTCCTGCACCATCCGCGTCCGCAGCGGCTTCTTCGCGAGGCCTGCGAGGAGCTCGAAGAGGATGGCGGCGCTCGCCCCGTACATCACCCGCTCGCCGATCCGAAAGTGCGGAACCACGAGGGGCAGGCCTCGCCACGGCGCCTCGGTGATCTCGATCTCCTCGTCGTCGAGGAGCCAGCGGTGGAGCGGCACGTGGTGGAGCTCGGCGTGCTCGGAGCTGGTGATGCGAGGCAGCGTCCGGACGGACGCGACATGGGGGTGAATGAGAAACCGGCCGGTGACGACGGGGACGGGGCTGAGCCGACCGAGGAGCTGGATGTCCGCCGGGAGCAGCCCCGCCTCTTCCTCGGCCTCGCGATGCAGCGCCTGAACGAAGTCCTCGCCCGGCTCGACCTTGCCACCAGGAAAGCTGACCTCGCCCGCGTGGTCCCGCAGCAGGTGGGACCGGACGACGACGCTGACGGTCGGTCGATCCCCGGCGAGGGCCAGCGGCACGAGGACGACCGCATCCCGCGCCTCGGGCCCGAGGGCCGCGGCCGCCTCGATCGGGGGTGGCCCGATCTTCGCTAGGGCGGC
>CALKVR010000155.1 GCA_938004815.1 uncultured Polyangiaceae bacterium
GGTCCCCCGCCGCGATCCACTCGAGGTCCGCGTGGCCGGGCCCGACCGTGACGGCCACGATCTCCATCGCGGCGCCCTTGGCCGGCGCGCGGCCGTAAGCAAACACTTGGGCCGCCGGGCTTCGGTCGACGAAGGCGACGGCACCTGGGGTCATACCGAAGAGCGCGGCGTCGCCGGTCGCGAGATCACGGTTGTCGGTGAGGACCTCGTCCCAGACCGGGTAGTCGAACGCGGTCGCCCCCGACTGCGCGTCGAAGAACGTGGCGCGCTTGCTCGTGGCGCGGACCGTCACGCCGCCGGCCGCGATCGAGAGCAGCGCGGGCCTGAGCCGGGGCGCCGGCCCGGGTGCGACCAAGAGCCGCGACCACTTCTCGTCGAGGCGCACCGAACGCTTCGCCGTCAACCCGAGATACTGGTTTTGCCAAGCGAGCTCGATCTTGTCGACGGTGGCGCTCTCGTCGACGCCGCCTGTCTTGGTGCGCGGGACGACCGCCCGCATGGCGACGTACCCCTCGGCCTGCGGTCGAACGACGACGGCGGTGTCCTTGGTCGCGGGAGCAGCGAGCAGCTGCTTGAACGCCACCGCCGCCGTGCCCGGCGACTTGTCCTTCGGGTCCGGGCCGCGCTCCGGCATCGACGCCGACGCGACGACGACCTTGCCGGAGGGCTCGACCGACACCACCGACCACGCCGTCTTACCCCGCGCGACGTCCCGGAGGCGCGGGAGCCTCGGGCCTGCGCCGCCGTCCTCGTCGGCCCCGCCGATCGTGGTCCAATCCGTACGCGGGGTGAGGCGGCAGGCGATCGGCGTCGTGAGCGAGAGGTCGGGGCCGGTGAACGTCTCCTCGGCGATCTCGAACGGCAGCTCCGCCTGGCCCTCCCACCCCACGCGCACGAGATCGTCGCCGAGCACGCAACCGCCCGACGAGCACGCCATGCTCCACTCGCCCTGCGCCGCGAAGCGCTGCACCGCTTGCGTGACCGCGATCTCGGTGAAGCTGCTCGCGCCATCGAGAGACTCCCACGCCCGCAGCACCTCGTCGTCGGCGAAGCCGATCGCGAGGACGCGCGCCCCGAAACCACCGAGCTGCGCGCCCGGCTCTGGCGCCTGCCCCGCGCTCTGCACGCGGCCGTCCGAGTCGAGTGTCACCCAGACCGGGCCCGCGGAGCCATCACAGGAGAGCCCCAACGACCCGGCCTCGTCGACGGTGATGATGGCGCGCTCGGGGATCGAGAGCATGCGGTCGGCCTCGGCGGGGGCCGCGTCCTCTTCGTCGTCCCATCCGGAGCCGACGAGCTCGAGCCTGCGCTCGGTGTAGCTGCGCCCGCCATCGCGCGACAGAAAGAGCGCGAGCCGCCCCTCGCGGCGGGTGCGCGCGAGCACGTACGCGAATCGCCCGTCGAGCGAGAGCGCCGGCGACCGGGCGCTGCCTTGTTCGATCTGGGAGCCCGAGCCCTCGACCACCGACACGCCATCGCCCTGCGGCCGCACGATCACGGGCGCCTTGGGCGCGCAGCCGCTGCCGCTGTCGTCTGGGCGCCCGCGGCGCTTCGGCTTGGCGCTCGAGGCAGGCGGAGGGGGCTCTCGGCCCTTGGTCGCCGCTCGGCAGGCGCCTGTCACCAGCATCGTCCGGTTCGGGGCGAGCGCCAGATGGACGTCGCCGAACGTTTGGGCTGACAATTTCGTCATGCTCGAGAACGTCTTGCCGCCATCGATCGATAGAGAGAGCTCCAGAGCCAGATCGCTCTCGCCGTCGGACGGGGCGATGCACGCGAGCGCGACGGCGCCGCTCTGGGCGGCGACGCGAATGGCCTCGCAAGCGTCACGCCCGGCGAGCGGCAACGTCTCGGATGCGCCCCCGAGCTCGACGCGCAGGAGGCCCCAGCGGGGGCTCCCCTCCGTCCGCTCCACGACCTCGAAGTACGTCTTGCCGCTCAGCGCAGCGACGCCCGACCTGATGAGGCTCTCTTTCGGGCCGCGCACGGGCTCGATCTGCGCGGGCGCAGGTGGCCCGGATGCCGGGCGAGCCGGCGATCGGACGACGCGGTCGCCCTCGAGCACGACCGAGCCCGTCACGCCGAGCAGCCCCAGGCGCGCGCCGTCGAGGAGCGTCGCTTGCCACGGCCCGATGTTGGTAGGGACGCCGCCCACGGCCGCGAACGAGCGGCCGCCGTCCCCCGATACGAGCACGCTCTCGGGCGCGCCCAGCCAGAGCGCGCGGCCCGCCGGATCGACGGCGACGTCGACGCCGAATGCGCTGCCGGGGACCGTCGACGGCCTCCACCCGCCGTCCGCGAAATGGAACGTCTTGCCCGCGCGGTCCACGCCGACCACGGTCGCGCCCCCGGCGGCGACGCGGGTCAAGAAAGTCGGCGCGCGCACCGCGCGCTCGAACGGCCCGGTCGGCTCTCGCGCGGTGTAGACGACGCCGCCTTCTCCGACGAACCGAAACGCGCCATCGATCTTCTCCGCGAACACGAGAGGCTCGAGGCTGGGCGAGCCGCTCGCGGTCCCGCGCCCGGCACAGGGCGTCTTGGGGTCGGTCGATTCGACGAGCCAGCGCTGGCCATCGTCGGTGAGGACGAGACAGCGCCCGGCCCCGAGCACGAGGGCCGACGTGGGCGCCCCCACCGCTTCGGGATAGCTGGCCCAACGCGCCGGAGACTCGAAGGGCGGGGCAGGGGGCGCCCGGCGGCCGGTCCTGTCGAGCGGCGGGGCGCGGTCGGCTGCGCTGCAGCCCGCGTTGTTGGCGGCGGCGAGGCCGGCGAGCGAGAGGATCGCCGCGAGCGCCTTCACGGCTCGTCGATCCACCGCGCGACGTAGAGGTCTCGCGTCGCGCCGCCGCGCGTCGAGGTGAAGGCGAGCAGGCGGCCGTTCGGGGCGGCGCTCGGCGTCTCGCCCTGCGAGAACGTGATCCGCTCCGGGGGCGCGTCGGCGATGGTGACGTCCGCGGCGTAGATCTCTCTCTTTGCCGAGTCGTGGTCGCTGGCGAAGAGCAGCCGCTTCGTCCCCGCGACGAACGCCAGCGAGCCCGTCGCGCTCGCACCCGCAGGGCCGCTGTAGATCGTTCGGCTGCCCCGACCCTCGATGCTCGCCATCACGATCCGGCGCTTTCCGCCTTCATCGGTCGGCCACGCGACGTAGCTTCGATCGGCCGAAACCACGAGGCCGGCGCCGGCGCCCCTGTCCGCGACGAGGAGACGGGGCTCGGCGCCTTTCGTCTCGAACACCCCGCGGCCGCTGCCGGTGTCGCCGACCAGAAACAGCGCCGACCCGTCAGGCGCGAGCGCGGCCCCCCGGGCCTTGATCCCCGTGAGGGCGAGCGGTCGAGGCCCGGCGTCCGCTGTCCACTCACGCAGGGTCGGGCCGTCTCTCGTCTCGACCCAGTAGACGACGCGAAATGCGCCCGAGAGGGTCGCGGTCAGGCCCAGCACGTCGTCGCCGTCGGCCGAGACGCGGCGCGGTGGTCCTGGCACCAGCGGCACGATCCAGAGCCGGCTCTGGGCGTCGCCGGGGGCCTTCGCCACGATCGCGATATCCACCGCGTCGGGAGACCACGCTATCGCGCCCACGTTCCAGCCGTCGGTGAGGCGACGCAGCCCGGCGAGGTGGCGCTCCCGCTCGTCGACCGGGGCCGCGGAGCCCGCCCTGATCGCGAAGGGGAGCCACTCGGGCTGCGCGGTGGTCGTCGCCGAGGGCAGCTGGCCCATGGGCTTCTTCGGCCCGGGCCCGGCGCCGCACGCCACCAGGGCGACGCATGCGGCGATCGGCAACGACGGAAGGAGCAACGACCGCATCCGCACTCGTTATCAGATCACGCGCGTGAGCGCTTCTTGGGCTTCGTGGCGTCGGCGATGGGGTGGCGGCCCGTCTCGCTGAAGGCGGGGTCGGTCTGGATCCGGCGCAGATCGCCGGTGAGCTGCTTGGCGTAGTCGATCCAGAACGCTCGCCCCGGGTCGCGCGACGCATCCTCTGGCACCACCGCGAGCAGCGCCTGGATCACCTCGGGCGCGGCCGTGCCCGCGAGGAGGGCGATGGCCTCGATGCGCGACGGGTATCGGTCGACGTAGCCGGATTCGGGGGCGTCGCCGCCGCGGTAGACTGGGTAGACGTCGCTGAGCCGCTCGCGGGGGCCGGTACCGCTCACCAGCCACTCGACGCTCACGCCCAACGACGCCGCGAGTCGCTTGGCCGTGTCGTGGGGCAAGCGGCCCCCTCGCTCCTTGTTGCGGAGCGAGTTGATGT
>CALKVR010000156.1 GCA_938004815.1 uncultured Polyangiaceae bacterium
GGTCTTGAGCGCGAGGCTCGACGCGAACGGCGGATCCTCGCCGCGGAGCACGGCTTGCACATCCGAGCGCATCGTGGCGGCGTCGGGGTAGCGCCGATCGGCGTCGAACGCGAGGGCCCGGTCGACCACGCGCGCGACTCGTAAGCTCACCTGCGGGGCGACGCTCTGGAGCGACGGCGCCTGCGCGCTGCCCATCTTGACCAACAGGTCTGCGTCGCTGGTCGCCTCGTGCAGCTTGCGCTTGCCGAGCACACGAAAGAGCGTCGCGCCGACGCCGAAGACATCGGCCCGGCCGTCGATTTCGCGCCCGTGGATCTGCTCGGGCGCCATGTAGCTCGTCGTCCCCATCATCGCGCCGGTGCGCGTCTTGAGGCCCGAGCCGCCGCTCTTCATCCGCGCGATCCCGAAGTCGAGGACCTTGAGACGACCGTCGCTCTTGATGAAGAGGTTGTCGGGCTTGATGTCGCGGTGGACGATGCCCATGCCGTGCGCAGCCGCGAGCACGTCGAGCAGCTGGTCGGCGTACCCGAAGAGATCTCGCTCGTCGATCCCACCGAGCCGGTGCGCGCGCTGGCCGAGGTTCTCGCCGTCGAGCAGCTCCATCACCAAGAAAGGCGCCCCGTCCTCGGTCACGTCGATGTCGAGGACGGTCACCGCGCCCGGGTGCCCGAGCTTGCCGACCGCGAGCGCCTCTTGCTCGAAACGCGCGCGCAGCTCGCGCGAGACCGCCACCTCGGGGTGCAGGATCTTGATCGCGTCGCGGCGCCCGATCTTGTGGGTCGCCGCGTACACCGCCGCCATGCCCCCGACGCCCAAGAGGGCGTCGATCGTCCATTTGTTGCGGATCGTCTTGCCGACGCGGGCGCGCCAACGCTCCAGCTCCTCCGCGTCTGCGCTCGCCGACATCGAGCACGATTGTAGACTACAAGCTGAGCATGCTGAAGATGCTCTCGCCGACGCCGACGAGGCTCTCGCCCGCGACGACGCCCGAGAGGAGCACGACCAAGAACTTGTCGGTCCAGCGCTTGGCGACGCGGCCGGCGACGTACGCGCCCCCCCCGCCGATGAACATCGACAGCCCCTGGTTCGCGGGGACGACGAAGCCGAGGCCGTACGCCGCAGCGGACGGGAGCCACGGACGAATGCTCTTGGGCCCGCGCTTGTCGAGCACTGCGAGCACCACACCGACGACCGCCGCGATCGCGGTGGCCGCGCCCACGCCGGTCGGGAGGGCCGAGAGCCCCTTGGAGAAGATCTCGGCGACCGCTTTCCACGTGGTCACCGCCGGCGCCGCCCATTCGGTCGTGAAGAGCTGCTCCTTCGGGTTGGGTATCAGGGCCAGATAGATCGCCGAGCCCGCGAGCGCCCCCGCGAGCGCGCCGGCGAGCTGCGAGAGCCACTGGCTGCACGGGGTCGACCCGAGGAGCTTGCCCGTCTTGAGGTCGTTCATCAGGTCGGCGCACTGCGAGGCGCTGCCGCCGGTGACGTTCGCGCACATCAGGTTGGCGGTCACGTCGCCGGGGACGGTCGCGCCGATCGTCAGCTGCGTCACCTTGCCCATCGCGCCGATCGGCGTCACCCCCGTCTCACCGTTCACGCGCGCGGCGACGATCGCGAGCACGAGCGACAACACCACGCCGATCATGGCGGCCCAGATGGGGATGCCGAAGAGGACGACCTGGAGCACGAGCGAGAGGATGACCGCCACGATCACGCCCACGCGAAAGAAGCTGCCGGGCACGTCGGTCGGGTCCTGCGGCTCACCGGTCGACTTGGAGAACAGCCCCGAGAACGAGCGAGAGATCGTCGCCCAGGACAGCGCGACGCCGGTGAGCGATGCGACCACCATCAGCGTCACGCCGGGCCAGAGCAGCCACTCGACCATCTGCGGGAACCACGACTTGTCGGGCTTGCCCTCTTTCATCCACCCGCGCGCGAGCACCTGAGGCCCCAGCACCGCATACGACGTCAGAGAGCCAGCGAAGAGCGACACCGCCGCGCGGGGGCCCATGAGGCCGCCGACTGCGACCAGGAGCCAAGACGGATCGAGCGCAAAGGTCAGGTTCTTGAGCGAGTAACCTCCGAGCGACCCGGGCAGCGCCACCGACTTGACGGCCTTCGTGATCTCGAGCACCTTCCAGAGACCGGCGACGACGCCGGACCCGAGCAGCACCCAGACCTGTCGCATGGCCTCGGCCCCGCGGGTGTACATGCCGCGGATCGTCTCCGCCGCCGCGATGCCCCAGGGAAACGGCAGAGGCTCGTGCTCGATCATCGCGCGCCGGAGCGGCACCGCCAACATGATGCCGAGCATGCAGACCGACAGAACCCACCCCGCGAGCGCGGGCCACGACAGGGTTTGACCGGTGAGGATCGAGAGCGCAGGGATGCCGGCGACGAGCCCCGCCGACGAGACGGCCGCGCCCGCGCTGCACGCCGCTTGCGACAGGTTCGTCTCGAGCATCGAGAGGCGGCTGGACTTGTTCGGGTGCAGGCGCCAGGCCGCGAACGCGAGGAGCGCGCCCGTGATGCTCATGTTGCTCGACCAGCCGATCTTCAGCCCGCTGTAGATGTTGCACGCGCTGAGGATCGCGCCGAACACCGCGCCCGTGAGGATCGCGCGCACGCTGAAGTCTTCGCGCCAATGGCGCGGTGTGGCCGGCTGGGCGTCGTCGGTCATGGGCGAGTTGTACCAGCCCGGCGACGAGAACCGTGAGAAGTCAGCGCTGGCGACGCAGGCGCAGGACCCCGAGTCGTTCGCCGTGCTCGAGGATCGCGCGGGCGATCTGCTTGCTCTCGGCGCGCCGATCGAGGTGCGCGGGGATGTCGCCGCGATCGGCGGCCGCTTGGAGCTCTTCGTGGAAGACGCCCTGGGGCTGCCGATCGAGCACGGCCATGTCGATGTCTAGCTTGGGCAGCGTGATCGGCGGCTGCGGATCGTCCAAGAACGCGGGCGCGATGCAGCTCGAGACGTCGTTCGTCGCGACGACGCGGTCGTTGAGCGGCGGCAGGCCGTAGCGGGTGGTGAGGGTCTTGATGACCGAGACGTGCTCGAGCTGCGTCGAGACGGCGCAGCCCGACTTCACGCGCGGGCCGATGACGAGCGTGGGCACCCGAAAGCCGAGCTGCTCGAAGTCGGGCTCGTCGTCGACGGTGGTGGGAGGCGGGACGTGGTCGTAGAACCCGCCGTGCTCGTCGTACGTGACGATGAGGAGACAGCTCTCCCACTGCGGGCTCTGCGCGAGCGCCGCGTACACGCTCGCGATGAGCGCTTGCCCGAGCTGGATGTCGTGGTCGGGGTGATCGTCGTTCGCGCCGCTCCCCACGAAGATGGGGTCGATGATCGAGAACTGTGGCAGCGTGCCCGCGGCCGCGTCGTCGAAGAAGCTCTCGATGCCGGCGAGGCCGCCGAGCTTGAAGTAGCCGCCGCTGCACCAGGGCAGGTCGCTGTAGTAGTTCGTGTGGGTCACGCCGGCGTCGTCGAGCAGATCGAAGATGGGCGTGAACCCGAAGGCCGGTGTGTTGCCGGTGTTGCCGGTGCTCGTCGCGCCGTGGAGATAGAACCGGTTCGGCCACGTCGGGCCCATCACGCTGCAGAACCACCGGTTGCAGACGGTGTAGGCGTCGGCGAGCGCGTAGTGGATGGGGATCTGCGATCGCACGTGGTAGCCCATCACGTCGGCCTCGTTGGCGCCGGCGTGCTCGGTGACGAAACCGTCATTTTGCCCGTTGTTGAACTGAGCGTGGCAGGCGTCCCAGCCGTGCGGCGGGTCCTCGACGGTGAAGTCGTCGAGCTGGTGAACGACCACGTCGCCGCCACCCTCGGACGGGTTCGACTCGGTACCATCGAGCCCCTCGACGTCCATGCGCCCCTCGATGAACCGCAGCGAGCCGAGGTAGTGGTCGAACGAGCGGTTCTCCATCATGAGCACGACGATGGTGTCGATGCCGGCGAGGAGCTGTTCGGGCGTCAGCGCGGGGTCGTCGTCGCAGGCGCCGAGCTGCCCGCCGCCACAGCCACCCTGGCTGCCGC
>CALKVR010000157.1 GCA_938004815.1 uncultured Polyangiaceae bacterium
CGGGCGCGCCGCCCTCGGTCGAGGCGGCGTCGTCGCTGCATCCGAGCGCAAGGGTGAAAGCGAGCGCGGTGAGGCGTCTCATGCACACATCGTAGGCCAGGGAATCGTGCGGAGATCAGCGGAGATGGTGCGCGCGAAAAAAAAAGCGCGACTTTGTACGCCCGGTGTCGTCTCCTTCGCGAGCCCGAAAACTCGACACATGGAGTTCACGATGCGAACCGTTCCGAGCCTCCGTTTCCTTCTTCCCCTCGCCCTCGCCGCCGCCCTCCCGCTCGCCGCTTGTGGCGAGATCACGAAGGTTCAGGAGTGCAACAAGGTCATCGAGACCGTCAACGCCTCGAAGATCGGCGACAACGTCGGTGACGACAAGAAGAAGCTCGAAGCCGAGTCGAAAGAGGCTCTCGACCTCGAGACCAAGCTCTCGGAGATCAAGATCACCGACGAGGGCCTCAAGAAGCTGATGGACGACTACGGCAAGAACCTCAAAGACTACGCCGACATGATGTCCAAGGCGGCCAAGACGAGCGACAGCGACCTCGACGGTCTGATGAAGCTCGTGAAGCAGGCCGGCGACGTGGCCTCCAAGAACTCGGAGCTCACGGGCAAGATCAACAGCTACTGCTCCGGCCAATCCAAGTAGCGAGGCGCGGCGCACGAGCGCGCGGCTCGCGCGGTCCGTCGGCGCCCGTCCCTGTGGATTCCCCCCAACCCCCTCCACTTCGTGGAGGGGGCTTTTACTTGGCGTGGGGGATGTGGACGCCTCGCTCGCGCGCGACGCGCTCGGCGGTCTCGTAGCCGGCGTCGGCGTGACGGGCGACGCCGATGCCGGGGTCGATCGTGAGCACGCGCTCGAGCCGGCGCGCGGCCGCGTCGGTCCCGTCGGCGACGATCACCATCCCGGCGTGGAGCGAGTTGCCGATGCCCACGCCGCCGCCGTGGTGGAAGCTCACCCACGACGCGCCACCGGCCACGTTGCTCATCGCGTTGAGGAGCGGCCAATCGGCGATGGCGTCGGAGCCGTCTTTCATCGCCTCGGTCTCGCGGAACGGTGAAGCGACCGAGCCGGTGTCGAGGTGGTCGCGCCCGATGACGATGGGCGCCTTGACGACGCCGCGCTTCACCAGATCGTTGAAGGCGAGACCGACCTTGGCGCGGTCGCCGTAGCCGAGCCAGCAGATGCGCGCCGGCAACCCCTGAAACGCGATCCGCTCGCGGGCGAGGCCGATCCACCGGGCGAGATCCGGATCGTTCGGCACCTGCTCCAGGACGGTCCGATCGGTGGCGTCGATGTCGGCTGGGTCGCCCGAGAGCGCGACCCATCGGAACGGCCCCTTGCCCTGACAGAACAGCTCACGGATGTACGCCGGCACGAAGCCAGGGATCTCGAACGCGCGGGTGAAGCCCGCCTCTTCAGCGCAGGTCCGGATGTTGTTGCCGTAGTCGAACACCTCGCTCCCCGCGTCGCGCATGGCGACCATCGCCTCGACCTCGAGGCGCATCCCCGCCTTGGCGCGGGTGACGTAGCCCGCGGGATCGTTCTTGCGAAGCTCGGCCGCCTCTTTCAGCGAGAGGCCGTGCGGGACGTAGCCGACGAGCGGGTCGTGCGCGGCCGTCTGCTCGGTCACGAGCGGAGGGAAGACGCCGCGCTTTACCAGGGCGGGGAAGACGTCGGCCGCGTTGGCGCACACACCGATGCTGCGCGGCGTGCCCTTGGCTGCGCTCTCTTGGACGGCCGCGATGGCGCGATCGAGATCGTCGATCCGCTCGTCGAGGTAGCGCGTGGCCAGCCGCTTCTCGATGCGCTCGGGGTCGATCTCGATGGCGAGGCACGAGAGGCCGGCCATGACGGCGGCGAGCGGCTGCGCGCCCCCCATGCCGCCGAGGCCCGCGGTGAGCGCCCAGAGCCCCGAGGCCCCAGAGGTGCGCGCCTCGTACGCCTTGCGCGCGGCGACGAACGTCTCGAACGTGCCCTGCACGATCCCCTGCGAGCCGATGTAGATCCACGAGCCCGCCGTCATCTGTCCGTACATCGTCAGCCCGAGCCCCTCGAGACGCCGGAACTCGTCCCAGGTCGCCCAGCGGCCGACCAGGTTCGAGTTGGCGAGGAGCACGCGCGGCGCGTCGGGATGGGTGCGGAACCGGCCGACGGCCTTGCCCGACTGGACGAGCAGGGTCTCGTCGTCGGCCAGCGACCGCAGCTCTTTGACGATGACGTCGAACGCCTCCCAGCTGCGCGCGGCCTTGCCGGTGCCGCCGTAGACGACCAGGTCGTCGGGCCGCTCGGCCACCTCGGGGTCGAGGTTGTTGTGGAGCATCCGGAGCGCGGCCTCTTGCACCCAGCCCTTGCAGGAGATCTCGGTGCCTCGGGGGGCGCGGACGGGGCGCGGCTTGCTAGGCATGGAGGTTCATGTAGGCCCGCGCAAGAGGGGCGTCCAGCCGCGCGAAAGCCCGCCACGCGCGGGGAAAGAAACGATCGCCGGCTTCGATCGATATACTCCACGGCAAACCTCGTGGCTCTCCCTCAAAACCTCGGACCAGGCAGCACCTTCGCTCGCGACTTTCGCATCGTCAGGCCGCTCCGCGCGGGTGGGATGGGCGCGGTGTACGTGGTCGAACAGCTGTCGACGGGCAAGCAGCGCGCGCTCAAGCTCATGGCGCCCGAGCTCGTCCACAACCCCGAGGTGCGCGAGCGGTTCGTGCGTGAAGCGAAGGCCGCCGCCACCATCGAGAGCGACCACGTCGTCGAGACGGTGACCGCCGGCGTCGATGACGAGACCGGCGCGCCGTACATCGTGATGGAGCTCTTGCGGGGCGAAGAGCTCGCAGACGCCATCGAGCGGAGCGGCCCGCTGCCGATCGCCGACGTGGCCGAGGTCCTCGCGCAGGTCGGCCACGCGCTCGAGCAGGCCCACCGCAGCGGGCTCGTTCACCGCGATCTGAAGCCAGAGAACGTGTACCTCTGCGTGTCGAAGCGGCGTGAGGGCGCGTTCACCGCCAAGGTCCTCGACTTCGGCATCGCCAAGCTCGTCGCCGACGGCATGCAAAAGACGGGCACCCAGCCCCTCGGCTCGCCGCTCTTCATGGCGCCCGAGCAGACGGACCGCAAGGGCAAGATCTGCCCGGGCACCGACGTCTGGGCGCTCGGCCTCATCGCGTTCCACCTGCTGACCGGCAAGTACTATTGGCC
>CALKVR010000158.1 GCA_938004815.1 uncultured Polyangiaceae bacterium
TCGTCGTGGCGATCGGCACCGGCGTGGTAGCCAAGAGCAAAGAGAGCGATCTGAACGCACTGGGCTGCCCGACGACGTCGAGCGGGTCGTTGTCGTGCAACGCCGACGTCGCGCCGCAGGCAGACGCGCTCTCGTCCGACGGGAGCACGCTCGCGGTCGCGAGCACCGTCACCACGTTCGTCGGCGCGGCGCTCGCGGGGACGGGCATCGTGCTGCTCGTGGTCGGCAGCATCGGGGGAAGCAATACCGGTGAGGCCGCGACGCTGGCGCCGTACTTCGACCCCCACGGCGGTGGGCTCACGTTCGGGGGGCGGTTCTGATGCGCGTCGCGATCACGCTCGCCTCTCTCGGCGCCCTGGCTCTCGTCGGCGCCTGCTCGTTCCTCACCGATTTCCCCGACGTCGAGACCGCACCGGCGGGCGGCAACGGGGGCAGCGGCGGGGCGGGCTCCACCGCCACATCGACGAGCGATACCTCGTCGAGCGGCCTCGGCGGCGAGGGCGGCGGGCCGCCGTGCACCGAGTGCCGCAACTGCTTCCCGGACGGCGCCGTGTGCCCCGACGTCACGACGACGGACTCGTACGTCCTCGTGGCGCCACCGATCATGCCTGACCCGATGGCCCGCATCGCGTGGGCGACCGACGGCGCGCAGCTGAGCGGGTTCGACTACGTGTTCATCGGCACGTACAGCTCGGAGCTCTCCACGCCGACCGGGACGATCACTTCGACCGGCACCCAGCAGGGCGGCTTCGTCCTGCGTGGGGGTCCGAGCCCCTTCAGCTTCGGGACGGCCGTGTGCACGGATGGCGGCCTCCCCGCCGACGACGAGGTGTTCATGAACGGCGTCGCGCTCGCGCCCGGAGGTACCTCGCTCGTGATCGGTGGCGCGTTCCAGGGTGACCGAATGGCGCTCTACCCGTCGACCATCGACTGCTCCGGGGCGACGGGGCAGGTCAACAGCCCTACCCCGGGAGATTCCAATCTGGTGCCTTTCCTCGTTTGGGCAGCGGCGGGAACGGGCTCGGTTCTCAAATCGCTCGAACCAGGTGCAGAGCTCGACAACAACAACGGCTACATCTCGGATGTCGCGGGGCTACCGAACGCGACCGACCCCGACCACGTCGTCGCGATCGGGCTAGCGAATGGAAACCCGTTCGACGGCAGCACCGCCGATATACCGGGGTTTGGCTACTACCTCGTCAGTTCGAACGGCGTAGCCAACCCTTTCTACCTCGACCCGACGAGCGTCGAGTGCACCGAGCGATTCGACGCCTTCAGCCTCCCGGGCCTCAGGTCCGCGGTCGCAGCAGACACCGATGGCTTCGTGTGGGCGGCGGGGTCGGGTTGCCTGGGCGACGAGCGCAGCTTCTTGGTTCGGGTGCCCGTCATGCCGGACGGCTCGTTCGGCACCCCCGTCGAGGCCATCTACGGGAGGCCCGGGCACCCGATGTCGATTTCCAAGGTGGCGGTCTCGACCCCTCACGTCGTGGTCGCGGGTACCTACTCGGGTGAGCCAGAAGAGAGCTGGCTCGGCACCGTGTCCGGCTTCGAGCCCGGCGACGACGGTGACGCGTTCGTCATGGCGTTCGACCGCGTGCCTTGGACGAACCAGCTCGCACCGAAGTGGTTCCGGCGCATTCGCTCCCAGGGCGACCACCCCGACGGCCTCGATGATGCCACCGTCGACGCGCTCGTCGTCGACTCCGACCGCGTCTCGATCACGGGCCGCATCGGCGAAGAGGGCGGGATAGGCGCAGCGTACGGCTGCTTCACGAGCCCACCCCTCCAGCGCGGCCGCGCCTACCTGGCACAGCTCGACGAAGCGACTGGCGGCGTCGGCTGGCTGCGCATCGATGGCTTCGATCTGGCGCCTGGTGACGACCACTTCGCCCGCGGCACCGCGCTCGTGCCGCTGTCCGGCGCGATCGTCACTGCCACGAGCACCCACGGCGAGATGCTCCTCGAGTGCGACGGCAGCTCGGTGGGCGTGAACGACGCGCCGCTCGCCCACATCCGGCACTACTTCTACTAGCGGCGGTCGGTCCCGTGCCCGACCTGCCCGCAAGAGCCGAGCGCACCCTGCGGCTGGCCGTGCCGCTGGCGGTCGTGCTCGTCCTCGGCGCCGTCTTCAACCAGGGTGGCGCCTTCTTCACCTGGGACACCCACCGCGCCGTCCTCGGCGAGGTGAGCGTCCTCGGCATCCTCGCGTGCGGCATGACGGTGGTGGTCATCACCGGCGGGATCGATCTCGCCGTCGGGAGCGTCCTCGCAGTCGGGGCGGTCGCCATCGCCCTCTTCACGATGCCTCTCGGCTGGCCGGCCCCGCTCGCGCTGGCCGCAGTGCTGGCGATGGGCGCGGCCGCCGGCGCGACGAGCGGCGTACTCGTCGGCCGCTCACGCATGCCGGCCTTCGTGGCCACGCTCGGCATGATGGTCTTCGCTCGCGGCCTCGCCAAGCACCTCTCCGACGGAAAGAAGGTGACGCGCCACTTCGTCGACACCGCGGGCGAGCCGCGCAGCGTCGAGCTCCCCGGGCTCTTCGAGCTGCTCGATAGCCGGGTCCTCGGCGGACAGCTCTCGGTGGTCACGCTCGTGCTCGCCGCCTGCGTCGCGCTCACGTGGGTCGTGCTTCGCAAGCTCAGCCTCGGCCGCCACCTTTACGCGGTCGGCGGAAGCGTCGACGCCGCACGACTCGCGGGCGTCCCCGTGCGCCGCACCTTCGTGCTCGCTTACGCGCTCTCGGGGCTCTTCGCGGCGATCGCGGGCGTGTGCCAGGCCGCGCGCGAGACGCACGGCGACCCCGAGACCGGGGCGGGCTACGAGCTCGACGCCATCGCCATGGTCGTGCTCGGCGGCGCCAGCCTCTCCGGAGGGCGGGGCGGCGTCGGCGGCACGCTCGTAGGCGTCCTGACGATCGGTTACCTCCAGAAGGTGCTGAGCCTCAACGCCTTCTCGCTCGAGGCCCGGCTCATGCTGACCGGCGCGATCGTCGTGGGGGCGGTGCTGCTCCAGCTCCGCACCGAATCGCGCGCCTGATACCGAGGGTGTACCCTCGGTGCATGCGACGGCGCACCACCTTGAAGCTCGGCTTCACCCTCCTCGTCCCCGCGGCGTGCGGCAGCGGCAAGCGCGGCGGCGCGGGTACCAAAGAGAGCCCGTGGGTCATCGGGATGAGCCAGTGCAACCTGGGCGAGCCGTGGCGCGTGCAGATGAACGCCGACGTCGAGTCTGCGGTCGCAAAGCACGAGAACCTGCGCCTCGTCGCCAAAGACGCGCAAAACGACGCGCTCAAGCAGCGCGCTCAGGTCGACGAGCTGGTCGCGCAAGGGATCGCGCTCTTGATCATCAGCCCGAAAGAGACGGCGCCGCTCACCAAGCCGGTGGCGGCCGCGTTCGACGCGGGCGTCCCCGTCATCGTGCTCGACCGCGAGGTCGAGGGCGACAAGTTCACGTCCTTCATCGGCGCCGACAACGAGAAGATCGGCCGCGCGGCCGGCGCGTTCGCGGCGAAGCTGCTCGGCGGCACCGGCAACATCGTCGAGCTCAAGGGGCTGATGACGTCGACGCCGGGCCAGCAACGCAACAAGGGTTTCCGCAGCGCGATCGCGGCTCACCCTGGGCTCGAGGTCGTGTTCGAAGCCGACATGCAGTGGCTCGAGCCAAACGCTCGCAAAGAGATGCAGAGCGCGCTCGCCGCCCACTCCAAGATCGACCTCGTCTACGCGCACAACGACCCGGGTGCACACGGCGCTTACCTCGCCGCCAAGGACGCCGGCCGGGAGAAAGAGATG
>CALKVR010000159.1 GCA_938004815.1 uncultured Polyangiaceae bacterium
GGAGACCGGCGCGTCCTGGCAGACGCAGGCCGCGTCGCCTGGGGCGCCGACGGTCGAGGTCGTGGCCACCCTGGGGTTGCCGAACCGGGTGACGGTGCGCGTCGCCGGGCGCGAAGCCTCGGCCGAAGACAAGACCCCGCTCGGCGCCGCGCGCAAGGCCGCGCGCGCGATCGCCGCCGATCTGACGCCGCTCGGCTGTGACGATGCGACTCGGCGCGCGTGGGGTGCCCCCGACGCAGCGACCGCGCGACGGATCGAGACGACGTTCCGACGCCTCGTGATGAACGACCTCGACGACTCGCTGACCGAGATCCGCGAGCTCGAGACCGCGGTCCCGGGGTCGGCGTGGGCCCACGCGATGGTCGTCTTCACCGAAGCGCCCGGCACGCCGCGCCACAAAGCGGCGATCGACAAGGCCTTGGCTTTGGCGTCCGAGCTGCCTCCGGCACGCGCCAAGGGTCTGGCGGGGCTGGTCAGGATGTACAAGGGCGACGAGGATCGCCCCGAGGCGCTGCGGCTGCTCCGCCAGGCCTACAGCGAAGACCCCACCGACGCCGACGTCGCGGGGCTCTACGCAGCCGTCGCGATCGCGAACGGAGCGGTAGAAGAAGGCTTCGCGGTCGTCGATCGCGTGGCCGCCGATGCGCCCGGGCTGGCTATCGTGCCGCTCCGCAACGCCATCCTCGCGCCTCGCCGCACCGACCTCGCGCGCAACCAGCGCTACCTCGCGCGGCTGATCGAGATCCTCCCCGAAGAGGCCGGCAGCGTGCAGGCCTTCTTCGACGCGGTGACGCGGGGCGACTTCGCCCGCGCGCGAGCCGTGCTCGCGTTCCGCGCCGCGCTCGTGCCCGACGACGAGGACGACTTCCTCCCTGCGCGCCTGGCCCTTCTCACGGGGCGGCCCGACGACGGCGTGGCCCTCGCCAAGAAGCGGCTCGCGTCGGGTCAGTCGCTCGTGCGGCTCCAGGCCGCGCTCCTCGTCACGGCGGGGCACTTCCTCGCGGGCAGGTTCGAGCAAGCGCACGCGTCGAGCCTCTCCGAGCTCGAGCGGCTGCGTGACGAGGGCAACACGCTCGCCACGCGCAACCAGGTCTTCGCCGAGCTGCGCGCGCGGCGCCGAGCCGGCGAGCG
Organism: uncultured Polyangiaceae bacterium; assembly: GCA_938004815.1. Classification (GTDB taxonomy): domain Bacteria; phylum Myxococcota_A; class Polyangia; order Polyangiales; family Polyangiaceae; genus Xiheicaenibacterium. The sequence continues at coordinate 1,132 of CALKVR010000159.1, forward strand.
CACGGCACCGAAAGAGATCCTCGCGGCGATGGGCGACCCCCTCGGCCCCGGCGAGGTCTCGCTCCCAGCCCGCCTGACGCTCGCGGTCGAGGTCGAGCTGCACCGGGCCGGCCAGGACAAGGGCAAGGCGCGGGCCGCGCTCGACCGGCTAGGCGACGTCGCAGAGAGCGCCCGGCGTGAAGATCAGGCCGGCGCGCGGCTCGCGCTCTTGCCGCTCGTTCGCCTGGCCAAGGGCGACGCTGCGGCGGTCGAGGTCTGGCGCGGCGACAAAGACGCGACCGAGAGCACCGTCAGCTCGGTCGCGCTCGATGCCGCCCTCGCCCTCGAAGCAACAGGCGCGCCAGAGAGCGAGATCGTCGCGGCCTATCGCCTCGCGATGGACCCGTTTCGGGTCGAGACGAGGCCGCTCGACTACTTGTTCGCAGCCCTTCGCCTCGCGGCCAAGTACGCGAAAGCCGTCGAGGGTGAAGAGCGAATCGCGGCCTGGGTATCGCCCGCGTCGTCGCTGCCGGCCGCCGTCCGAGACCGCGCCCTCGCGCTCGAATGACCCCCCGTGGGAAACCCCGGGAGAGTGTGATAGCTACGCCCACGGAATGAACGTCCCGAACGTGTCGCGGCAACTCGCCAAGACGATCGTCGACGCCCTCAAGCGAGCTGGCCACCTGGTCCTCGCGGGCGGCGAGGGCGAAGCGGTCGTGCGCGATCTCACCGGGCACATCGAGCCGGTGCTCGAGAAGATCCTGCCCCGCGTCTCACCGACCCTGGTCATGGGTGAGGTCACGAGCACGTTCGGCGACGAAGCGACCGACGAGGCGGTGGAGCAGCTCGTCGAGAGCCTCCGTGAGGCGCTGCTCGACTCCGACGGGGTCGAGGACGTCTACGCCGACGACCGCACCATCGAGCGGATGATCTTTCGCATCTTCCAAGAAGAGCTGCTCAAGGTCGCCGACACCATCGAGGACGCCGACGAGCCGCCCCCCCCGATCAGCGTTCGCCTCGACACGCTCGGCTACGTCGCGGCGCACGCCGCGCGCGGGGCCGACGACGACACGCTCCGCGACGCGCTCGACCGCGCCGCCGAGGCGGTTCGCAGCGAGCTCGATCGCTACGACGCCGATTCGCGCACCGCCTTCTTCCGCCCATCGAACCCCGACCCCGAGCAGCGCATCGACATCGAGTCGTCGATCGAAGAAGAGCTGTCCGATCTGGTCGATCTCGGTGTCGTCGAGCTGCCCACCGTCGTGCGCCGTGTCCCGGTCGGCCGCACCCTCGACCGCAACGCGCAAAAGGCGCTGTTCAAGACGATCGATCGGCTCGCCCAAAAGCACCTCGCAGCGGCGCTGTGTCCAGGCTCGTGGTCGTGGGAGGGCGACGACGCCCTCGCTCTCACGTTCACGCCGCTCACCGAGCCCGACGAGCGCCTCGTCGACGAGCAGACGACCGCGTTCGTGGCCGAGCTCCAGACGCTCGATCTCGGACAGGCCGCGGCGGCGACGACGGCGCCCACCCGGCCCGCCAATCCAGACGCGGGCGCGCTCGCCCTCGCGCGCGCGATAGCCGGTATCGCCGGCATGGTCCCCAAGCCCAAGCCCGCCGCCGACTCTGGCGACGCGCCGCCCAAGTCCGGACCGGCGCCAGCGGTCAAGGAGCCCGCCGCCAAGGACTCGACCGCCAAGAAGACGGCCGCCAAGAAGACGACCGCCAAGCCGGCGACGAAGAAGACCGCGGCCGCCAAGGCGAGCCCGGCACCGAAGAAGAAGGCGGCAGCGAAGAAAAAGGCGAATTGAGCGGCTAAAAGGCGCCCCCCACCGAGAACCCGGTAGGGCCGATCGCGATCTCTGGGGCCTCGTCTGCCCCCGGACGCACGGCGATGAGGACGATGCCGGTCACCAAGCTGACGCCGCCCACGACGAAGCCGACGGTGGACACGGTGGCGAGCGTGTTGGCGCGGTCGAGCCGGTCGGCGTCGGAGCGGAGACAGCGCCCCTCGATGCACCCCTCCTTTACCGCGCTCGCGTCGCTGGCGGCGAGCCCGCCGGTGATGGCGCCGAGCTCGAAGCCGACCGCGGCGAGGGACAAGACGAGGACCCCGGGGACGATCGACCCCCTCGCGCTCGTCTCCGGCGCGGGCGCGCCGGCGCGCGCCGCGGTGAGGGTGAGCTCGACCGCCGTCTCGCCGGAGCCCGGCTCGAGATCCACGGCCTCTCGCGCCTCGGCGCCTGGCGCCGTCGCGAGGATCGCGTGCGGCCCGGGATCGACCTCGAGCGCCTCACCGGGGCTGACCACGCGGCCATCGACGCGCAGCTCGACCTCGTTCGCGTGCCGGCCCACCACGCGAACGACGAGCCTCGGGATCGCGGCGCGGACCGCCTCGAGCTCGGTCGAGGCGTCCGCGACCGCGGCGCGGAACGGCTTGGGAGCGTTCGGGCCGAGCGGCTCGGCCGTCACGCGCGTGTAGAGGGCGGCCGCGTCGATCAACCTGCCGGCGTTGCGACGGCATCGCGCCATGTAGACGACGAAGACGGGCGAGTGCGCGAGCGCGTCGGCCTGGCGAAACTTCTCGTAGGCGGCGCTCCAGTCGCCTTTGCCGAAAAGCGCGTCGGCCTCGTAGCCGAGGTCGAGCGCGCGCTGCGCATCGGTCGGCGCGGCCCGGGCACGGCGCGGCGTCGCGAAGACGAAGGTGAGCGCCAGGCACAGCACCGCCACGAGGCGGAGCGCCCCGCCCACCGTCATCGAGCCCCCGGGAGGCCGAACTTGGGATCGACGGTCGCGCCGCCTGCGGGCTGGCGGGGTGGCGGCGGGCGGTAGGGCGGTCGCGGGGGCGCCGCAGAAGCGCTCGCGGCGATCGTCGTCGCCGCCGGCTCGGCCGAGGCGACGCCGCTATCGGCGGGCGCGGGGGTGATGGCGGGAACAAATGACGGCTCTGTCATGCTAACTGTGTCGCCTGGAGGGGCCGATGCTACCACCGGCGGCGGCGCCCCCGTCGCGACGGCCTCTTCGGCGCTCGACCCTGCACCGAGCACACCCAGCTGCGAAGCGCCCCAGAGCCCCGCCACCGCGAGCGCGCCTCCGAGGGCCCAAACGACGCCGCGCCCGCCAGGCTCTCTGCGCGAAGACACCGACGCGACGCTGCTGGGGAGCGGGGGCGCGACGAGCGGCCCCGCCGTCTCCTCGCGAAGGCCCTGGGGTGTGGCCGCGACCGTCGGAATCGACGGCAGCACCGCCCTCGGCGGCGCCTCGACGCGTGTCGGGCCGTCCGACGGCGCGACGACCGAGCCTGTCGCGTCCTCCCTCGCCGCGACGGCTGCCTCCTGGGCGGCGGCCGGCCGCGTGGGGCTCACCCCCCCCGACGCGAGGGCGAGCGCGTCGGCGAGCGCGAGCGCGTCGGGGTACCGGCCGTCGGGGCTGCGGCAGAGCGCGCGCTCGAAGAAGGCATCGATCGCCGGTGGGAGATCGGGCGCCTCTCGGGTGGCGATCGGGAGCGGATCGCTGCAGATGCGCACGAGCACATCCCCGAGGTTCGCCCCCGCAAAGGGTCGCCGGCCGGTCAGCGCTTGAAACACCATGACCGCGACGGACCAAAGATCGCTGCGGGCGTCGACGTCTCCGCCCCGCGCTTGCTCGGGGCTCATGTACGAGGGCGATCCGATCACGGTCCCGGTCGTCGTCTGCACGTCGGAT
>CALKVR010000160.1 GCA_938004815.1 uncultured Polyangiaceae bacterium
TGTCGGGGGCGAGCTCTCGGCGCGGGTGGTCGGTGACGCCGAAGACGGTGCCCGGGCGCACGTCCGTCGCAGAGGTCTGAAAGACGGTCACCCGCGCGTTGCCGCGCTTGGCCGCGAGGCGGTTCGCGGCGATGCGTTTGCCCTCGTCGATGTCGGCGCGTGCCTTGCCATGGTCGTCTGCGCGCGGGGTGTCGTCGCCCTTGTCGCTCCGGACGACGAAGGCGCCGGGGACGAAGTGAAAGCGCTCGAGCCGGTCCTCCAGGCCGTCGCCGTCCTTCGCCGAGGCGACGAGAGGAAACTCGGGCGGGCGCCGGTAGTCGTGGTCGCGGACGGTGTACTTTCCGGGGCGCACTTGCTGCATCGTGCGCAAGCGAGTGACGAACTCCCGGTCGAGCCGATCATTGGGCGTCGACACCCAAGGCAGCGGCGTCGACCGTGGCTCTGCCTTCTCCGGCGCGTCGGTGAGGACGAGCTTCGTCTCGCCGTCACCCTCGGGGTCTTCGAAGGCGAACGTGATGCCGGCCTCCTCGAGCATCCGGCAGACGAACGCGTAGTCCGACTCCGCATACTGAACGCGGTACTTGCGCTCCTTGTAGTCGCCGAGCGAGAGCCGAACCTCGGGCTCGATCGACCACTCCTCGAGCATCGAGAGGACGATCCTCGGCTCGGAGATTTGCTGAAAGATGCGGTAGTTCCGGCGCTGGCTGAGGAGCCACAGGGTCGGGACGATCGTCAGCGAGTAGGTCGAGACCCCCGCCTCCTCGACCTGCAGGAGCTCGAGGTGGCTGCAGATGCCGGTCCACCGTCGCGTCCCGCCCCGGCCCGCGCTCCGCGCGCTCTCCGCGCAAAACGAGGCCTTTTTCCCCACGATGGAGGAAAAGTCGATGTCGGCGTTCTTCGACACCGCGAGGATATCGATCGAGAAGAGGGTGCTCAGACCCTCCCGGACGGTGAACTCGCGCACGTCGAGCGCCTCTCGGGACTCGAGCTCGAGCGTCAGGCTGGGCGTCGGTCGGAAGGCGTCGGCGGCGGGGTGGGGGTCGGGCATCGAAGGACCTCGGCTGTCGGTTTCGCGCCCTTACGAGCGCCGCCGGTGGTCCTTTGAGGCCGTGCCCGAAAAGGCGGGCGAGAGTTCGGAAGAGCGGCCGTTTTTGCTAAGCTCCCCCGACAGATGCCGACATTGAAGCACTTCGCCGAACAGGGGGCGCCCACCCTGTTCAGCGTGCACAAGCCGGTGACGACCATCGGTCGCGCGCTCGGCAACGACGTCTCGCTCAAGGCAGCCGGGGTGGCCGAGCATCACGCGCAGATCGTCTTCGACGGGCGCGACTTCGTGCTCGAGGAGCTCGACCGGGTCGCCGACATCGCGATCAACGGGAAAAAGAAGCGGCGAGCCCGCCTCGTCCACGGCGACCGTGTCCAGCTGGGCGCCTCCGAGCTGGGCTTCTCGATGTTCGCCGAGGTCCAGCCGGCGAAGAAAGACGACGACGACGAGCCGGCCCCGGCGGGGGGCCCCGGCGCCGAGATCGCGGGCGTGCGCAAGCTGTTCAGCTTCAGCGAGAAGCTCATCAACCGAAAGAGCGTCGACGAGATCCTCGAGGCGATGCTCGACGACGTGATCGAGCTGACCCACGCGCAGAAGGGCTTTCTCCTCTTGGTCGAGGGGGCAGAGTCGGTCTTGGCGCCCGCCGTCGGCGACAAGGAGCCGTCGAAGAAGCTGGTCGTCCGCGCCTCGCGCAACGTCCGTCACGAGACCATCACCGACGCCGAGGGCGCGATCAGCGACAGCATCGTGCGCCGCGTCATCGAGACCAGCCGGCCGGTGATCGTCTCCGACGCCCTCGCCGACACGACCTTCGGCCGCAGCGAGAGCGTCATCGCCATGAAGCTCTCGAGCGTCATGTGCGCCCCCCTCGTCTCGCAGGGTCAGGTCATCGGGGCTCTCTACGTCGGTAACGACAAGATCAAACACCTCTTCGAGCGGACGCAGCTCGAGCTCCTCAGCATCTTCGCGTCGCAGGCGTCGCTCATCCTGCAGAACGCGATGCTCCTCAACGCGCTCCGGGCCGACAAGGCCAAGCTCGAAGCCGAGCTCAAGGACAAGCGCTTCGGCGAGATCATCGGCGCGTGCCCCGGCATGCTCGAGGTCTTTCGCAAGCTCCAGAAGGTCGCGGGCACCGACATCAGCGTCCTCATCACGGGCGAGACCGGCACCGGCAAAGAGCTCATCGCCCGCGAGATTCACCGGCGCTCGAACCGCGCCGACGGGCCTTTCGTGCCCATCAACTGCGGCGCCATCCCCGAGAACCTGATCGAGAGCGAGCTGTTCGGCCACGTCAAGGGCGCCTTCACCGGCGCGATCGCCTCCCGCCCCGGTAAATTTCAGCAAGCCGACAAGGGCACGCTGTTCCTCGACGAGATCGGCGAGCTGCCGCTGAACCTGCAGGTCAAGCTGCTCCGCGCGCTTCAGGAGCGGGTGGTGTTCCGCGTCGGTGACTCGAAGCCCGAGAAGGTCGACATCCGCGTCGTCGCCGCCACCAACCGCAACCTCGAAGAAGAGATCCGCGGCGGCAATTTCCGCGAAGACCTCTACTACCGTCTCAACGTCGTCAACATCTGGCTCCCGCCGCTCCGCGAGCGCGGCGACGACGTCGGCATCATCGCCAAGGCTCTCCTCACCAAGTACGCCGACGAGCTCGGCAGCAACGTCAAAGGCTTCAGCCCCGCCGCTCTCGCGGCCATCCGCAAGCACCCATGGCCTGGGAACATTCGTCAGCTCGAGAACCGGATCCGCAAGGCGCTCGTCCTCTGCGACCAGACCTTGCTCAGCCCCGAGGACCTCGACCTGGGAGCCGCGGGCGAGAACACGATTCTGCCGCTCGAGAAGGCGAAAGAGGAGTTTCAGCGGCGCTACGTCCTCGAGGTGCTCGAGCGCAACAACGGCAACCGCACCCAGACGGCCCGCGATCTGGGCGTCGACCCGCGGACGATCTTTCGCTACCTGGAAAAGGAGCAGAACCCGATGCCGAGCGCGGCCGGGGGCTCTCCGCTGGGGTCGTCGAAAGATCCGAGCGAGCTTTGACCCCGAGGGGCGAGGCGGCGGAGCGCGCGATGCTTTCCGACGACGTGCCCGACGCTGACTCTGGCCCCGGCGGCGCGCCGGAGAGTCACGAGAAGCGTGTGCTCGCCGTCCCACAGAAAACGCGACTCGACCTCGAGCTCGACCGCGTCCTCGCTGCGGTGGGCGCGCGCTGCGCCAGCGAAGCCGGCCGGCGGCTGGCGCTCTCGCTCGAACCGCTCGCCTTGGTGCAAGACGTCACCACGTCGCTGGCCGAGATCGACGAGGTCAAGCGCCTCGACGATCGCGGCGAACCGGTGCCGCGATCCGCGACCCCCGATCTCGACGAGGCGCTCGGGCGAGCCCGCATCGGCGCGTCGATCGGCGGCGAAGACCTGCTGGCCGTGGGCAAGGTGCTCGCGTCGGCGAGGGCGCTCCGGCGGTTCCTCAAGTCACACCGCGACTCGGCGCCGCTGCTCGGTCGAGCCTGCGAGACCGACCCGACGCTCGACGACCTCGCGACCGAGATCGAACGCTGCATCGATCGCGACTGCTCGGTCACCGACTCGGCCTCGCCGCGCCTCGCCGAGCTCCGCGCCGAGCGCAGGGCGTCGCGCGAGCGCATCGTGCGGCGGCTCGAAGAGCTCGTCGCGCGGTACGCGAGCGTGCTCTCGGACTCGTACTGGACGGAGCGCGACGGGCGCTACGTGCTGCCGGTGCGCAGCGACGCCCACGAGCGGTTCCCCGGTATCGTGCACGGCGCCAGCGCCGGCGGCGGCACCCTGTTCGTCGAGCCTCGCGTCGTCGTCAGCATGGGCAACCGCCAAAAGGTGCTCGACGCGGCCGTCCACCGCGAAGAAGAGCTCGTGCTGGCGCAGCTCTCGTCGCTGGTCGGCGACGCGGCCGCGAGCGTGCAGGCCGCCGCCGACGCGCTCGCACACGCCGACCTGCGCGGCGCTCAAGCTCGGCTCGCGGTCGACCTGCGGTGGAACGCGCCCGACATTCTCCACGGCGGCTCGCGCGACGAGCTCCGCGTCGAGCTCGTCCGCGCCCGGCATCCGATCCTCGCGCTCGACGGTGTCGACGTGGTCGCGAGCGACATTTCGGTGCGCGCCGGCAAGGTGCTCGTGGTGAGCGGCCCCAACGCCGGCGGCAAGACGGTGGCGCTCAAGACGGTGGGCCTGTCGGCGGTGCTGCTCCGCATGGGCATGCCGGTGCCGGCGGCCGAGGGCTCCAAGGTCGCGCTCTTCGACCGGGTGCTCACCGACGTCGGCGACGAGCAGAGCATCGCCAAGAACCTCTCGACTTTCAGCGCCCACGTGAAAAACCTGGCCGAGGTGCTCGACCAGACGCAAGACGGCACGCTGGTCCTCTTGGACGAGGTCGCGTCCGGCACCGATCCGCGCGAGGGAGAGGCGCTCGCCACCGCGGTGCTCGAGGCGCTGGCCGATCGCGGCGGCGCCGTCGCCTGCACCACGCACTACGAGGCGCTGAAGCTGCTCGCGCTCTCCGACACGCGCTTCGTCAACGCGTCGGTCGGCTTCGACTTGGAGACGATGTCGCCGACGTTCAAGCTCCTCGGCGGTATCCCCGGCCCGTCGAGCGCGCTGGCGGTGGCGCGTCGCTTCGGCATCCCGCGGGCCGTCGTCGAGCGAGCCGAGAGCGCGCTCGAGGGCGCGTCGGCGAGCGTCGCCGCGATGGTGACCGAGCTCGCCTCCGAGCGCCGCGCGGTCGAGGCCGCCCGCGACGAGATCGAGAAGGACCGGGCCAGGCTCGCGGCCCGCCAGGCCGAGCTCGACGCCGAAGTCCCCCGTGCGACCGCGCGTGATCGCAGCGCTGCGGGTCGCGAGGCCGACGAGCTGCTCTCGGGCATCAAGCGCGCGCGAGAAGAGCTGCGCGCGGCGCAGGCCAAGCTCCGCACACAAAAGGTCGACGAGCGGGCCGTCGCCGAGGCGAGCAAGGCCATCGACAAGGTGGCGGGCAAGGTCGCCATCGGGGGGCCGCTCGAAGCGCGCGCGCCGGCCTCGAGCGACGAGCCGCCTCCGATCGCCGCCCACGAGATCGTGACCGGGATGAAGGTCTTCGTGCCGCGCCTGCGCACCGATGCAGAGGTCCTCGAAGTCTTACCGAACGGTCAGCTTCGCGTCGCGGCCGGGCCGCTCAAGCTCGTCACGCCGATCGACGAGGTGCGGCGGTCGAAGAAGCAGGCGACCAAGCAGAAATCAGCCGAAAAGCCGCGCCCTGCGATCGCCTTCGACGCAGCCGCCGACCCCGACATGCCGATGCAGACGAGCGACAACACCGTCGATCTGCGCGGGCTTCGCGCGCACGAGGCGGTGAGCATGGCCGAGCAGTTTCTCGACAGGTGTATCGGCGCGGGCCGGCGCGTAGCCTTCTTGATCCATGGGCACGGCACGGGGGCGCTCCGGCAAACGCTGCGCGAGGCGTTGCGAACCAGCACGTACGTCGAGCGTCTGCGCGCCGGCGAGCCACGCGAGGGCGGTGACGGCGTCACCGTCGTCTGGCTGCGGTAGGCGTTGGACGCACCTGAATGGGGCGCCTTGGGCGCGCACCATGACAAACCGATCGCGGCCGCGCATTCGCGTTCACGCGAAAGGTCCCGCGTCGGCGCGCGTTTTTGGGGTCATGCAGGCTGCATCAACCGTCCACGGGCCTCGTCCGTATCGGGGAATGCTTCTGCTCGCCGCCCGGTTATGCGGCATGGGTCCTGCAAACAACCTCACGCGTCTCTGATGAATCGCTTCACCCGCTCCAGCTCCTATCCGCGTGTCGACGCCGCGCCCGGCTCGCTCCTGGGCGACGGGTTCGTCGCCGACGCCCTCCTCGAGGACTGGGTGCGCACCGGCGCCGCCCGCAAAGAGGGCGCGGTCCTGGTCCTCTCCGATGGGCGCCGCTTCGCCCTCACCGATGGGCTGCGGATCCTGGGCCGGCGCAACGGCGACAGCGACCCCTACGGTTTTACCGGCCGGATCCTCGCGCTCCGGTCCCTCCTCAAGCGCGGGGCGCTCATCAGCGCCGACGGTGTCCGCCTCGGCCCCGTCATCTACGACGTCGAGCTCGGGTCGATCACCGAGCCCCTCACGTCCGCCGCCGCCATGACCGAGCCCCCGCCCTCCCCGCGCCTAGTCAGCTCGAGCGCCCCTCCCAGCCCGAGGTAAGAGGGCTGGAATTTGTCGCTGCCTGCGCGAGAAACGTCACTGCGGTGACTGTACGCGCGGCCAGGCGAGAGAAATACACAACAGGCGACAGGCGATTGACAACGAACAAGTCGGAGCCGCGCTACCGCCCGATTTCCGAGACGTTTTCAGTGATCAGGCGGCAGCGCGATGCCGACTTGTCGGTTGTTCATCGCCTGTCGCCTGTTGTGTATTTCTCGGCCTTTGCCCAGGTCACCTGACCCCGAGGTTCTCGGCCACCCTATCCAAAATCCCGTTCACGAACGCGCCCGAGTCGGAGGTGCCGAAGCGCTTCGCGAGCTCGACCGCCTCGTCGATGGTGACGGGGCGGGGCACGCCCGTCTCGAGCTCCCAGACGCCGATGCGCAGAACGTTGCGGTCGACGCGGGACATGCGCTCGAGGCGCCAGTGCTCGCTCGCCTTCTTGATGGTCGCGTCGATCCGCTCGAGGCCGGCGCGGACGCCCTCGGCGATCTCACGCGCGTAAGCGCGCGCCTCGTCGTCGGTGGTGAGGCCGGCGTCGCCCGCGAGCTCGGCGAAAAAGTCGCGCGACGCAGCTCGTGGATCGGTGGCCGCGGCCTCGATCCCGAAGAGCATCATCAGCGCGCACTCGCGCGCCACGCTCCGCGCACCGCGACGTTCGTCTGCCATCGTGGTCAGTAGCCGGCGTCGCCGAGCGCTTTCGAGAGCGAGAGCATCTCGATCGCGCTGACCGCGGCCTCCCAGCCTTTGTTGCCGGCCTTGGTACCGGCGCGCTCGATCGCTTGCTCGATCGTGTCGGTGGTGAGGATGCCGAACGTGCAGACGACGCCCGTCTCGAGCGAGACCGAGGCGATGCCCTTGGTCACCTCACCGGCGACGTAGTCGAAGTGCGGCGTGGAGCCGCGGATGACGGCGCCGAGGGCGACGATGGCGAGGCTCTGCTCTTTCTTCTTTTGCGCCGAGCGCGCGATGCGCGCGACCGCGGCCGGGATCTCCCAAGAGCCCGGCACGCGCACCACCGTCACCTCGGCGCTCGCCCCGCCGTGCCGTGCGACCGCGTCGATCGCGCCGTCGACCAGGCGGTCGACGATGAAATGGTTGAACCGGCTGGCGACGAGGGCGAAGCGCGCGCCGCGGGGAACGACGAGCTGGCCTTCGATGGTCGAGGTCTTCATGGCGAGGCCGCACCCGTATCAGCGCTGCGGCTGGATGGGAATGCGCTCGACCACCGAGAGGCCGAAGCCATCGAGGCCGGCGATCTTCGCTTGGTTGTTGCTGATGAGGCGGAGCTTGTTGACCCCGAGCTCGGAGAGCACCTGGGCGCCGAGGCCGAACTCGCGGAGCGGCGGCGGGCCGGCGGGCCGGCGCGCGCTCTTTGCCGGGTCGACGCCGGCGGGCAAGGGCTGCCGCTTGTCGAGCTCGAGCGCGATGTCGCCTTGCGGCGGGATGTAGAGCACCACGCCGCGGCCCTCGGCCTCGATGATGCGGAGCGACTCGCGCAGGTTGGCGCCGCCGTCGGAGGGGGTGGAGCTGAAGACGTCGGCGACGAGCGAGCCCGAGTGCACACGCGCGAGCACCGGCTCGCCCCCGTCGACCTCACCCTTGACCAGGGCCAAGAACTGGCGCGCCTCACCCTGGATCTCGAAGGCGATTGCGCGCCACTCGGTGCCGGTCGCGTCGAGCGTGAGCGGCGTCTCGCTCACGCGGCGGACGAGCCGCTCGGTCTGGAGCCGGTACTGGATGAGATCGGCGATGGTGAGGAGCATGAGCCCGTGATCGGCGGCGAACCGCTCGAGGTCGGGCATGCGGGCCATGCTGCCGTCGTCGTTCATGATCTCGCAGATGACACCGGCCGGCTCGAGGCCCGCGAGGCGCGCGAGGTCGACCGAGCCCTCGGTGTGGCCGGTGCGAACGAGGACGCCACCGCGGCGCGCGCGCAGGGGAAAGATGTGCCCGGGGCTCACCAGATCGCCGGGGCGCGCCTCGGGGTTGGTGGCGACCTTGATCGTGTGCGCGCGATCGGCGGCGCTGATGCCGCTCGTGACGCCGGTGCGCGCCTCGATGCTGACGGTGAACGCGGTGCCGAGCGGCGGGCCGTGCCGGCCGGGCGCCGACATCATGGGTAGCTCGAGGCGATCGACCTGCTCTTCGCTGAGCGTCAGGCAGATGAGGCCGCGGCCAAACCGCGCCATGAAGTTCACCGCCTCGGCCGAGACCTTTTCTGCCGCCATCACGAGGTCGCCCTCGTTCTCGCGGTCTTCGTCGTCGACGAGGATGACCATCTTGCCCGCGCGGATCTGATCGAGCGCGCGGTTCACGCGGTCGAGCAGCGCCGCGTCGATGGTGAGGCGCTGCGGCGAGGGCTGCCCGCGCGTGGACGGCCTGGGCTCGGGGACCGTGCGGGTCACGGGCACACCTGTCGGCTGGGGCTTGGCGTGCTCAAGCGAGGCCTGCTCGTCGGAGCGTTTCGAGGAGCCGTTGGTCGGCATCGGAGGAGTCGCGGTCACGGTCGGTTGCTTTCGGCTCACGGCCGAGGAGGCCGAGGTGCCTCTCCACGTAGCGCGCGAAAATGTCGATTTCAAGGTTCACGAGCGAACCTTTTGTGAGCGAAGGAAGCGTCGTCATCGCGAGCGTGTGCGGGACGAGCATCACGTCGAAGCGCACCGCCCCATCTGTATCGGTGACTCCGTTCACGGTCAGGCTCACCCCGTCGACGCAGATGGCGCCCTTCTGCGCGAGGTAGCGGGCGAGGTCGCGTCCGGTCTCGAAGGTCACGCGTCGCGCCTCACCCGCAGCGGTGACGTCGACCACGCGACCGGCGCCGTCGACGTGGCCGAGCACGACATGACCGCCCATGCGGCCGCCGAGCACCATCGCGCGCTCGAGGTTCACCTTGGACGGAAGGCCGAGCTGGCCCAGCGTGGTCTTGGCGAGCGTCTCGGCGGAGACGTCGGCGGTGAAGCCGTCGCCGGTGGCGCGAGTGACCGTCAGGCAGACGCCCGCGACCGAGACCGACTCGCCTAGCGCGAGCGGCGAGGCCGCGCCGAGCTTGCACTGGATCGTCACGAGCGCGCTCGGCCCGAGGCGGTCGAGCCGCGCCAAGGTCCCGACCTCTTCGACGAGCCCAGTGAACATGTTCGAGGGGCTCTAGGGCTTCTGGAGCGTGAGGAGCTTGTCGATCAGACCCTTCGAGTAGCTCGACAGCTCGGTGAACACGACGCCCATGCCGGGCGGGTCGTCGTGGACGCGCACGACCTCGCCGACGCCCTCGATGGTCTCGATGT
>CALKVR010000161.1 GCA_938004815.1 uncultured Polyangiaceae bacterium
GTCGATGATCAGCCGGGCGCCCGTGAGCTGGTGCGGCGGGTTCTGGAGGATCGCGGAGCCCGCGTCACGACCGCTGCCTCGGCCGACGAGGCGCTTCGGCTGCTCGGCGGGGAGCGCCCCCACGTCGTGCTCTGCGACATCGGCATGCCAGGAAAAGACGGCTACGAGTTCATCCGTGAAGCTCGTCGCCTCGGCCACGTGACGCCGGCGGTCGCCGTCACCGCGTTCGCCCGCGCCGAGGATCGGCTGCGCGCCCTGCGCGCCGGCTACCAGGGCCACGTCGTCAAGCCGGTCGAGCCGGCCGAGCTCGTAGCGACCGTCGCTGTGTTTGCGGGCCAATCGTTCGGGGGCAACGAGCCCGACGCGAGCTGAGCCCGCCGGGCTCAGGGCTCCGCGTACGCGTGACCGTTCTCGAGCACGAGGAACGCGTCCTTGGAGACCGACTTCTTTTCGAGCGCTCGTTCGAGATCGACGACCGGCTCGCGGGGACCCTCGTCCGACAGGTCGAAGGTGCCCCAGTGGATGGCGATGCTGCGGCGCGCCCCCAGCGTGAGATGGGCATCGACCGCCTCGGCCGGGTCGATGTGCTGCGGTCGCATGAACCAGCGAGGCTCGTAGGCGCCGATGGGCAAGAGCGCGACGTCGGGCGCGCCGAGCCGATCGCGCACCATCTCGAAGTGGGGCCCGACCGCGGTATCGCCCGCGAAGTAGACGCTCGTCTCGCCCGCCTCGACGAAGAAGCTCCCCCATAGGTTGACGTACCAGTCGTCGGCGCCGCGGGCCGACCAGTGCTGCGCCGGCGCGAAGGTGATCGTCGCGCTCTTCACCTCGACGCTCGCCCACCAGTCGAGCTCGATGGCTCGGCGAATGCCCGCCTCTCCGAGCAAGCCCTTCGTCCCCAGCCCGCCGATGAACACCGGTCGGTCACGAGCGTTCAACCGCTCGAGGGTGCTCGTATCCAAGTGGTCGTAGTGGTTGTGGCTGAGGAGCACCGCGTCGATGCGCGGGAGATCATCGAAGGCTACCCCGACGCGTTTTCTGCGCTTGGGACCGATGCCGGAGATCGGGCCCACGTTGTCGGACCAGATGGGGTCGGTGAGGATGTTCGCCCCCGGGATCTGAACGAGCACGGTCGCGTGGTTGACGTACGTGACGCGGAGGCCCGACGCCACGCGCGCGGGCGGGGGCGGCGTCGCGGGCGTCTCGATCCACTCGGGCCAGGGCCGGCCGCCGCCCTCGATCTGCCAAGCGAGCAAGTCGCAGATGTCGCGCTCCTCGAACGGGACGAGGTTCTTGAACTCGCGCCCGTTGAAGTTTGGGCCCCCCTGGCCGGTGTAGGGCGGGGCGCCGAAGCAGCTCACCACGGTCAGCGAGAGCAGGACCGTGGCGACGGTGGGTCTGCGCACGCTGCGTTCAGCTGGGCCGCGCCGTCCGCTCGAGGAGACGGGCGGCGTTGTCGTGGAGGATCTTGCGCTGGAGATCCGGCTGACCGTCGGTCGCGACGAGCACCTTCGCGAGCGGCAGCACGGGGTGATAGAACGGCCAGTCGGAGCCGAACACGATCCTGTCGGTGTCGGCCTCGGCTATCACCTCTCGCAGCTGGCCGAGCGAGAGGCCCGAGATCTCGAGCCAGGCGTTCTTGTAGCGGCGCTGGATATCGATCGCCTCTCGGTGCTGCAACGAGCCCGCGTGGCCCAACACGAAATCGGTCTCGGGCACCTCTCTTATGGGCCGCTCGTAGTAGCGCATCTGCGCGAACGACTGGTTCAGCTTCGGCTCGATCCCGGCGGGCCCGGCGTGCCAGAACACGGGCAGGTTCTCGGCGCCGCACAGCCGGTAAAGGTGCATGGCGTACGGCGCGTCGGGCCGAAAATACATGTTGGGCGGGTGCAGCTTGATGCCCCGCGCCCCGAGGTGGAGCTGCTCCTCGAGCTTCTCTTTGGGCCGCTTCGAGCGCGGGTGCACGCTCCCGTAGCCCACGACCTCGGGGCGGTCGCGGGCGGTGATCAAGGTGTCACGCGGGTGGCGGTTCGGGATCGCGAGATCGAGCGCGAGCACCACCGACTGCACGACGTTCACTTGCCGCATGTCGCGCGCCAGGTTCGGCGCCGTGTGATCGCGCCGCTTGCCGCGACCGGTCAGCCCCCCGAAGAGCAGCTCGCGCTTGAGCGCCCTCAGCTCGCCGGGGCTGAAGCACTGGTTCGCGCGCACGTCGAGGTGGTGGGCGCAGCAGCGACCGAGGAGCAGGTTCGAGTCCGGCGTCTCTTTCTCGATGTCGATCGAGTGGACCTTGAGATACGGCAAGGCGTAGTGGGTGTGGGTGTCGATGATCGGGCTGACTGTCTTGTCGGCCAGCACGACCTCGCCGTGATCCACGTCGAACCAGGGGAGAGCAGCGAGGGCGGCGCGCGTCGCGAACCGGAGCGGAAAGGCTTCGTCGGTCGTCATGGTGTGCGTGAGGAGGGCGCGATCCTAACCGCCCGGGCCGGTCAGATCGACCTCCGCGCCGCCATTTCGTGACGAACCTGACAAACCCTGTGACGGCGGGCTGGCGCCACGCACTATCCATCCCGTGAGCGCCGACCTCCAGGCTCGATTCGCCGAAGCGGTCGGCGCGCACGCCGACGCGCTCTGGCGCCTGGGCCGGGGCTACGAGCACGATCCCGAGCGCCGGCGGGATCTGCATCAGGAGATCCTGGTGTCGATCTGGCGCGCGCTCCCGAGCTTCGAGGGGCGAAGCTCGCTCAGGACGTTCGTGCTTCGGGTCGCGCACAACACGGCCTGCGCCCACGTGGCGCGGTCGAAGCGCCGGCTCGACCTGGTCTCGATCGAAGACCTCGAGGCCGCCTCGCCCGCGCGCGATCCAGAGGCGTCGGCCGGCGATCACGAGGAGGTCGAGCGCCTCGCCGCGCTGGTGCGGACGCTCGCCCCGATCGATCGGCAGCTCATCCTCCTCTACCTCGAGGGGCTGGAGCCGGCCGCGATCGCCGAGGTCACGGGGCTCTCGGCCACGAACGTGACGACCAAGGTTTCGCGCATCCGAGCCCTGCTCGTGAAGCGCTTCGGAATGGAGGCCTGAGATGACCGACGCGAGGAAGCTCTGGACCGCGGGCTCGAAGGCACCAGCGGAGGTCTCGATGGAAGCGGTCTTGGCGAGAGAGGTGAAGTTCAAGCGCGCCGTGCGCATCAGCCACGCCATGGAGCACGCCGCCGGCGTCTTCGTCGTCGGCTTCTTCGTCGCGGGCGCTGCGCTGCCCGAGCAGCTGGGCTTGCCCCCGATCGCTCGGGTCGGCGCCGCGCTGATCGCGTGCGGCGCCGTCTTCGTGATGACGTACCTCGCGCTGCGCGGCAGGCCGCGCGAGGCGCGGCGCGACGCCTCTACCCTCGCCTGCTACCGGGCCGAGCTCGAGCACCGCCGCGCCCTGCTGGCGAGCGTGCCGCGCTGGTACCTGGCTCCGTTCATGCCCGGGATGGTCGTGTTCCTCGCCGGAATCGCCATCGACAAGTGGGGCGAGCCCCAGACCTTGCCCACGCTCGCGTTCGTGCTCGCGGTCGTGATCGCGGTGAACGTGAGCATCGTCGTGCTCAACCGGCGGGCCGCGGCCAAGCTCGGGCGCGAGCTCGCCGAGCTACCGACGCCCGAGTGACGCATTCGTCAGGCTCCCCCCTCACCGAAGGTGAGGGGGGCTGGGGGGGTGAAGTCGCGGCAACGACGCCACCGAGCGGCGTGACGTCGCCCCACTTCAGCAAGCGGTCAGAAGAGCTCGTCGTACGTTCCCGCGACGTCGCCCATCTGCTGGTTGACGCCCACGGCGCGCATGGCGGTGTTGATGACCTTCGTCGGGTGCTCGTCTTGCTTGCGAATGTGGCGCCCGCCGCTCGCGTGCAAGCCCCCGGCGTTCCCGCCGATGAGCACCATCATGTTCTCGGTCGAGTGCGGCGAGCCCTGCGCGTCTTGCTCGGGGTCGTAGCCGATGCCGCCCTCGAAGCAGAGGATCATGCTCGTCGCGTCGAGGATGGGGGTGCCGTCGAAGTCCGTCGTGTCGCGGAGCTTCTTCATCAGGTTGGCCCAGTGCTTGACGTGCCAGCCGACGCAGTCGGCGAGCGCGTCTTGGCCCGGCTGCCCGCCGCCCATCGAGTAGTGGCTGATCTCGTGGAGGTCGGACTTGTACCCGTAGATCGGGTTCATGTTCAAAAAGCACTGCGAGTAGGTGAACATGAGGTTCGCCACCCGATACAGGTCGCAGGCGAAGGCGAAGTGGATGAGATCCACCATCACCTGGGCGCGCTCCTCTTCGTTCGAGTAGGCCGCGGTCGAGTCGTAACCGCCGCCGTCACCTTGCTCGCCGTTCTCGACGGCGCCCCCGATGGGCGGGTCGTCGCCCGGATCACCGGGCAGGACGCACGACGGCGAGTCGGGCGGCGTGATGTTGTTGAGGCGCATCTCGAGCGCGCGGAGCTCGTCGAAGTGCCGCTGCATGCGGATCTTGTCGGCCGCGCCGAGCCTGGGGATGAGGGTCTCGGTGTCGCCACGGACGAGATCGATGACGCTCTTGCGCCGCGCGAGGAGGCGCTGCGCAGCGGCGGCCTCGGCCGGGTCGGGCGGAATGAACCCCGTGGTGAGCGACTGGAACGCGACCTTCGGGCTCGACGTCGGCGGCACCTCCTCCAGGTTGCCGCCGTTCATGCGCGCGCTGATAAGGCCACGCTGACCATCGGTCGAGTTGTTGCCACGGTAGAACGCGGCTTGGACCCGGTAGGTCAGCACCTTGTTCGTGATGTCGGACGCGATGGTGTCCGAGACGATCCAGTCCGACGTCGGGCCTGCGAGGCCTTCGTCGTCCTCGCTGATGCTCGCCTTGCCGGTCGCGAGCGGGCAGGTCGAGCTGGCATGGAACCCGATGGCGCGACCCGCGGTGGGCGGGGTGGCCCCCCACGGGATCAGCAGACCGCTGACCGCCGACGTCACATCGGCGACACCGGCGTCGATCAGCGGTTGCACCGCTCGGGAGGTGTTCTGCGCGTTGATCGGCCCCTCGGCGGGGGGCGTGCACCGCTCGCCGCCGTCCATGCCGATCGAGGTGCCGCCGAACGCGAAGACGTAGCGCATCGGCTTGTCGCCCGGCGCCGCGCCCGCGTTCTTGGGCATGAAGTACTCGAGGAACGGCAGCGCGAGACCGACGCCGCCGAGACCACGGAGGAAGCGCCTCCGACGCGCGCGGCCGCTCATTGCACCACCTCCTCACGGCGAAGACTGTAGGCCTCGGCCCCGACGAGCTCCCCGACGAGGACGTCGAGGGCGAGACCGCCGCCGGCTCGAGCGTCGACGACGAGCCGCTCGAGCAGCGCGTCGTCGTGCTCGTCGAGCTCCCACCTCCCCATCGCGAACCGGTAGACCATCTCGGCGACGCACGCATCGACGCCGCCGTCCTGGATCATCAAGTCGCCGAGCTGGGCGGGACCGGTGAAGGTGCCGACGCCCGTCAGCTCGCCCGTGCCGTCGATGCTGCACTCGGGCTTGTTGGGCTCGGTGGTGCGGAACCGCCCCGCCGAGTCGAAGTTCTCGAGGCCGAAGCCGACGGGCTCGAGCATCAGGTGGCAGCCCTTGCAACCGTCCATCTGCCACATCGTGTAGCGCTCGTCTTTGCAGGCGTTCGGGTCGGGCCCCTCGGGCGGCTCGTCGACATTGACGCCGAGGTCCGGGGGCGGCGGGTTGATGACCCGACAGAAGAGGCGCGTCTGAATGAGGAGACCGCGCTGGGTCGGGCTGGTGTCGGAGAACTTGGCGACCGCAGAGAGAAAGGTGCCATGCGACAGCAGCCCGCGCCGGCCCGAGTCGCCGTACGAGACCCAGCCGCCGTCCGGGTCGGACGGGGCCGAGAGCCCATAGTGCGTCGCGAGCTCGGGCGTGACGAACGTCTCGTCGGTGAGGAGCAGATCGCTCCACGGGCGCTTCTCTTCGAGGATGTAGCGCTTGAGGAGCGTCTCGGTCTCGAGGCTCATCGCGTCGGCGATCGCGGGCGCGTGCGGCAGCATCTCGTACGAGAGCCACATCGCGTGGAACCGCGCGATGCGCGTGAGGGCGCGGTCGTCGGCGAGCAGGGTCGCGGCCGCCTCGCGCCGCTTCGCCGCGTCGTCGAGCTGGCCCGACTCGGCCATGTCGAGGAGGAAGTCGGGCGGGGTGGTGCCCCAGAGCAGGTAGCTCATGCGCGTCGCGATCTCGAACCCGTTGAGGCGGTAGAGGCCGGGCAGCGTCGGGACGGGCTCGCCGATCTCGACGCGGTAGAGAAACTCGGGGTGCTGCATGAACGCGCGCAGCCCCGAGTCCACCGCCACCCAGAAGTCGCCGTCGATCTCGGCGTCGGGCATGAAGTGGGTCACGAAGTTGTCGATCTCGGCGTTCGTCATCGTGCGGCGCAAGGCGCGGCGACCGAACGTGGTGACGAAATTGCGAAAGCACGCCTCGTCGGTCGGCCCCGACGGCTGGCACCCCGCGACGTCGGCGCGCAGCGTGGGGTCGGCGACGACCGCGGTCGCGATGTCGCCGGCCAGGACGTCGGCGCCGTCGATCAGCGCCTGCGAAGCGACCTGGCGCGTGAAGTCGTTGTCGAAAGGGGTGCGATCGTCGGTCGGCAGCACGAGCTCGGCGTCGTCGACGTCGACGCCAGTCAAATCGAGCACCGTCGCGCGGTACTCGAGCGCGGTCAGGCGCCGCACGCCGCTCACACCGACCTCGTTCGCCTCGGCCGCGGTGGGGATGTCGACGCCGGAGCCCGGCCCGTCGCCGATCTCACCGGTGCAGCCGGCGAGCCCCGCCAGCAAACCTAACGATGCTGTCAGTACAAGCGCCCTCCCCACTCCGCGCCGCGGAGGGGGGACGGGGGGGGAGGAAAGAGCTGCGGCGCTCGTCACCCAGCGGCGGATCGGCGTGGACGTAAGCACGTGACGAGGATCGCCGATTGGTCAGGCCAGGGTCAATGTGGGCTGGGCGCAACGGCTCCGTTTTCCAGATGTGCGCAATTGTGCAGAACGGCTGCGCCTTCACACCGACGCGGGGTGCACCGGCGCGGCGGCGGCCGCGTACCCGCGGAGGATCCGCTCGGCCATCGCGTCGAGGTGGCGGTCGTGGAGGGGGTGAAAATCGCGACGCAGGTAGGTCCGAATGCCGCGTCCGAAGACGCGCTCGCCGAAGGGCATGCGCTGGGCGACCTCTTTCCCTTCGCGCCGGGTGGCCCGAACGACGCCTTTCTCCTGAGCGAGCAGGGTGAGCGTGCCGGCGACCCAGAACGCGGCGAGCACCGAGCCGGCGAGCGCCAGCCCCGCCACGCGCAGGGCGTAGCCGTCGTCGACGCGCTTCAGCACCTCGAACGCGACCGCGCGATGCTCGATCTCTTCGGCGGCGTGCCAGGAGAGGAGATCGAGCATCACAGGGTGGATACCGCGCTCGAAGCCCTCGTCGAGGAAGTTCTCGGCCATCACGGCGGTGAAGTGCTCGGCCGCGACCGTGGCCGAGAGCCTGAGCTTGGGCGAGAACGCCTTCTCCAAGAACCCGTAGCAGAACCGCTCGTAAACGCGGAGAAACGGGCGGATCGCGTAGCCCTGCTCCTCGAGCATCTTGATGTGCCGATCGTGCGCGCCCGCGTGCCAGCCCTCTTGCCCGGCGAACTTGCGCACCGCCTCGGCGAGCTCGGGGTCGCCCTCGAACGCCGAGGCAAAGTGCTTCACGCTGCGGACGAAGAAGCGCTCGCCGGCCGGAAAGAGGACGCTCACCCCGTTCGCGAGGTGGGTCGCGAGCATGCTGCCCGCGAGCCAGTGCCGCGGTACGGAACGGTCGAGGCGGTCGATGGGAAACGGACGCACCTGCATCGCGAACCTCCTGTCCCGTCACGATGGGGCCTTGTTGACCGTTAGTCAATAACGTACGGTCGCTTTCGATGTCGACCCTCGCGAGGCGTTCCAAGACGGCTCCGCGCGCGCGCACCGGTCGTGCCTCGACCCGGGAGCGGCTCGACACCCACGAGCGGCGCGAGCAGCTCCTCGCGGTCGCCAAGACCTTGTTCCTCGAGGCGCCCTACGACCAGGTGTCGATGGACGATCTCGCCGCGCGCGCCGGCGTGTCCAAGGGCCTGAACGCGCCGCTCACCCCCGAAGACCTCCCGCCGCTCGAGCGTCTCCACCTCGGCATGCGCGCGTACCTGCGGTACGTCGAAGAGAACGCGGAGGCGTGGGTCGGCCTCTTTACCAGCGGGCTGGGCATCGACCCCTCCATCTCCGACGTCGTCGATCGCACCCGCAGCACGCTCGCCGAGCGCATCCTCAAGAACATGCCCATCGCCGTGACGCCCACCCACGTCGTCATGGCGCGCGGCTACATCGGCTTCGTCGAGGCCGCGACCCTCGCGTGGCTCCCCGAGCGACGCGAGACGCACGACGAGCTCGTCGAGCGCTTCATCCGCGTCCTCGGGTCGGCGCTGCTACCGCAGGCGTAAGCGATCGCCTCAGCGCGCGCCGCCGCCGGTCTGCCCGGACGTCAGCTCGAAGAGGCTCCCGTAGTGCTTGTGCTCGTGAACGAATGCCATGTTCGTTTCGTCCGGCGAGACCCGCATCGCGACGATCGGCCAGAAATCCGAGCGGAGCTCCTTGGTCGAGGTTCGGGTGACCTCGAGCAGACGGCCCCGATGGCCCCTCGCAACCCCGACGATCCAGCGGTGCTCGAGCGTCGCCAACGCCCGGGCGGACTCGTTGGACGAGAGCTCGATCGCGACGCTTGCCTCGCCCTTCGTCTTGGTGTCGACGACCACGATAGCGCGCTCGACGAGGTAAGAGAGCTCCGGGCGGGTCGGGTGGAGCGACCAGCTGAAGCCGCCGGAGGACGAAGAGGCGACAGCCTCGCCGAGATCGCCCGTCGTCGCGTCGAGGCGCACCCAACGGTACCCCCCGTCGACCTCCTGCCGGATGACGCAGCCCTCGCGATTGCACTTCGGACCGACCTCGGCCATTGCGTGCCAGCCATCGAGGACGGGGAAC
>CALKVR010000162.1 GCA_938004815.1 uncultured Polyangiaceae bacterium
GATCTTGCGCTGCACGTCGACGATCGGAACGTCGGTGACGACACCGAGCGCGGCCTCCGCAGCTCGGGCGATCTCGCACGCGCGAGACAGCACACCGTCGGATGTGGCTTCGAGGTCGACTGCTACCAGGATGCGACGAAACCCGTGGGACATGCCGGTCCTCGTGCACGAGCCGTTCCACCCGCGCTAGGCTGCGAGAAAATGCGTAGTGCCCGTTGGATTCTACTGTTTTCGTGCACGGCGTGCGCGGACGACGCAGGGGCGCCGGGCACGGGCGGCGGTCCATCGGGATCGAGCGCCAGCGCCGCACCGAGCGCGAGCTCGGGCGGTGCGAGCTCGTCATCCGGGCAGGGCGGCACTGCGTGCGACGCTTCCGGGAGCGTCGATGCATCTCCGCCCACCGGAGCCTGGAGTGTCCGGGCACCGCTCGCTGGCGGACCCCGCCAGGAGACCGCCGTCGCCGAGATCGACGGCCGAGTCTACGTCCTCGGCGGCTTCACGCTCGCGGGTCTATCGGCCGCCATGGAGGTCTACGATCCGGCGAGCGATACGTGGGCCGACGCGGCGCCTTTCCCGCAAACGCTGCACCACGCGAACGCAGCCGCCTACGGCGGTCGCCTCTACGTGCTCGGCTTCCTCGAGGGGGGGTCGTTCACGGCTCGCGGCGAGGGGTTCGTCTACGACCCCGCAGCCGACGCGTGGTCGAGCGTCGCGCCGATGCCGGCTGGAACGGAGCGCGGCGCGGCCGCGGTCGCCGCCGTCGGCTCCAAGATCGTGGTCGCCGGGGGATACCGCGGCGGCTCCGTCGACGACGCGTCGATCTATGACGCCGAGACCGACACCTGGGAGCCCCTGCCGCCGCTGCCGGTCGCGCGCGATCACGGGGCGGCCGCCGCGGCCCTCGGCTCGTTCTACGCGCTCGGGGGCCGTGGCTCGACCTTCGAGCTCCATCCCGAGGTCTACGTCCTCGACCCAGCGGTCGGCGTGTGGTGCTCGCGCGAGCCGATGCCCACGCCGCGCGCTGGGATCGCGGCTGCGGTGGTCGGGGGGCGAATCGTCGTCGTCGGCGGCGAGGGGAGCACCGGGCCGGGAGGCGTGTTCACGGAGGTCGAGGCGTTCGACCCGAGCACGAACACGTGGTTCATCGAGACACCGCTCGCCACCGGGCGGCACGGCACCGGCGCGGCGAGCATCGGCGGCACGCTGTACCTCCCGGGCGGCGCCGACGTCGAGGCGCTGGGCCCCGTGGCCGACGTCACGGCGTTCACGCCGTAACGACCCGGAGCGCCAGGCTCAACGCGCGAGGAGATGCTCCGCGATCTCGCGCAGCAGCGGGCGAAAGTCGCCGTTCCAGCCCTCCTCCGTCGGGCGGAGCGCGTGGTTGCAGCGCGCGGTGTACGCCAGCGAATAGGCGCACGACGCGCGCGCGAGCGCCCGCTCGTCGCGCGAGAACGGCGCGCCGCGAGCGGCCTCGTAGTCGTCGAAGAAGGCCCCTATCTCGTCGGCGCTGGGCGTCCGCGCGATGTCCTCGCGCTGCCAATCCGCGGTGAACGCGTGCGCGCTCGCGCCGACGAGGATGGGCTCGCGCTCGGCGTGCAGGCTGTCCCAGTCGTACGAGGCGACGATGCGCTGCGCGTCGTCGAAGCGCGCGTGCTCGATCCGCCAATCGAAGTGTCCGATCACGCGGTCACCTGCCGCCGATCGTCGATGCTCACGGGCTCGCGCGCCGATGGCGTCTATCCACTCGGCCCCCGCCGTGGTCCTGTCGAAGTCGAACAGGGGCGAGTGCGGGCGCGGCCACACTCGCTCGCCGGCCACGCCGGTGAACCACGCGCCGCCGAGCGGGGTGCCCGCCACGAGGGGCCGGGCCATCCGCACCATCTCGGCGAGCCCCACCGCGAGCGCCGCGCGGATCGCGGGCTCGTGCGCGTCCCTCCGCGCGCCCCGCTCGTTCAGCTCCTCGATCGTCACCCACACGTCGCCGCGCCGAATCGGGTCGCCGACGGGTCGCGGACAGGGAAAGCCCGCGTCCGCGAGCGCCCGCCGCACGGGGTAGCAGCCGGCGAAGAACGCCTCGGAGCGCCCCGACCGCTGCGCCTTGATCACGACGGCGCGGCCGTCCTCGAGCTCCACACCGGCGACGCAGCCGACGCTCACCCGATAGAACCGGCCGCGCGCGATCGGGGCTGCGATCGCGCCCTCGACCGCGCGCGCGATCCAGCTCGCGATCGCGCCGGGGTCGATCGTCCCGAACACCGCCCGGCACACGACCGGATCGCTCCACCCCTCGTGCTCCGACGACACGAGCGCGGCGAGACTCGCTTCGCCCTCACGCATGGTTGGATGGTACGCTCCGCCGCCTCTATGTTGCAGACGCTGGGCCGCGCGGCCCGAAGAGTCCGCGGTCTGCCGCGGGCGGCGACCCCGTTCGCGCCGACCGCCGACGACCCCTTCCCCGCCGGGGCGCACCCGCTCGATCACAACCGGAGCGGCCTCGGCGCGTTCGCGACGAGGGTGTGTCGGTCGGTGACCGAGGCGCTCCTCGCCGACGAGGTCGGCGGGCGGCTGGTCGCGGGCGAGCCCGAGATCGTCGACCGCGCGGTGCAGAAGCTCGACCTCTGGCTCGGCACGGGGAGCCTGCAGCTGCAGAACGGCTTTCTCGCGCTCTGCGGCGCGATGGAAGCAGCGCCGCTCCTGACGGTGCGCAAGGCGAGCCGGTTCACCCAGCTCTCTCTCGAGGACCGCCTCCACGTGCTCGAGCGCCTCGAAGAGCACGACAACGGTCTCTTCACCATGCTGCTCACCGCCTTCAAGGTGCCGCTCGTCACCGCCGCCTTCGAAGAGGGCCCGCTCCTCTTCGAGACCGGCTTCGACCGCTTGAACCTGATCGTGCCGCGCGTCCTGCGCCGGGAGGCCCGGTGAGAGAGGCGATCGACGAGTCGCGCGTGATCTCCGGGCGAGATCTGCGCGCTCCCCACGAAGAGACAGCCGACGTCGTGGTCGTGGGCTCGGGCGCAGGGGGGGCCGTCGTGGCCGCCACCCTCGCCGAGGCGGGCAAGCGCGTCATCGTCGTCGAAGAGGGCCCGTTCTACCGCCCCGCCGACTACCAGCGCTTCGCGCCCAGCGAGAGCGTGCGCCGCATGTTCCGCGAGGGCGGGATGGTGCTCGCGTTCGGCGTCGGGCAGACCCCGATGATCTCGATCACGCTAGGCCGCGCCGTCGGCGGCTCGTCGCTGCTCACGGGCGGCGTGTGCTTTCGCATCCCCAGCGACGTCCACGCGACATGGCAAGGTCGGCTCGGCCTGCAAGAGATGGGTGAGCGGTCGTTCGAGCGCGCCTACGAGGAGGTCGAGCGCCGCATCGACGTGACCGAGATCCCCGTCCACATGCGCTCCGAGTCGACGCGGCGCTACGTCGAGGGCGCGAAGAAGCTCGGCATCGAGGTGGAGTCGATCCGGCGCAACACCGGCGACGACTGCGTCGGCACCGGGCGGTGCAACTTCACCTGCCCCGCCGGCGCCAAGCGTTCGGTCGACGTCTCGTACCTGCCGAGCGCGACGCGGCACGGCGCGACCATCCTCTGCGACGCCCTCGTGAGCGGCCTCATCGAGAAGGGCGGCCGCGCGGCCGGCGTGGAGGGCAAGCTCCTCGGCGGCCCGTTCGGCGGGTCGAGCCACGCGTTCAAGATTCACGCGCCCGTCGTCGTGCTCGCGTGCGGCACGCTCCACACGCCGCTCTTGCTGCTCCGGGCCGGCGTCGGCAAGCGCAGCAACGTCGTTGGCCGCAACGTGACGCTGCACCCCGCGGTGCGGATCGTCGGTCGCTTCGACGAGGCGATCAACGGGTGGGACGGCTCGCTGCAGAGCGTCTACTCGGACCACTTTCACGACGACGGCATCAAGCTCGTCGGCGTGTACACGGCCGTGAACTTTCTCGCCGCCGGCCTGCCGGGGGTGGGGCCAGCGCTGCGAAGGCGCGCGCGCGGTCTGGGGCAATCGGCCGTCTTCGGCGCGATGATCCACGACGAGGGGGGCGGCCGGGTGCGGCTCGGCCCTGGTCGCGAGCCCATCCTTTCGTACGAGATGGCGCCCCGTGATCTGGCTCGTCTGCGCAAGGCGATCACCATCCTGGCCGAGATCTCGCTCGCGGCGGGCGCCAAGGAGATCTACTCGTCCGCGTGGGGGTTTCCGCCGATTCGCAGCATGGACGATGCGCGCAAGATGGAGACGGCCTCGATCGACGCGCGGCGGATCGAGTGCATGGCGTTCCATCCGCTCGGGAGCGCGCGGGTCGGGCTCGATGCCCGAACCGGCGTCGTCGATCAGCGCGGCGAGACCTTCGATATGCCGGGGCTCTTCGTAGCCGACGGCTCGGTCTTGCCCACGAGCATCGGCGTCAACTCGCAGGTCCCGATCATGGCCACCGCGACGCGGTTCGCGTGGGAGCTCGACGCGCGTTTCCCCGAGCTGAGGCGAGCGGGGTGACCGTGCCCCCGATCGATCTGCGCAGCGACACCGTCACCAAGCCGACCGCGGCGATGCGGCGGGCGATGGCCGAGGCCGAGGTCGGCGACGACGTCTACGGCGAGGACCCGACCGTCTGCGCGCTCGAGCGACACGTGGCCGCGCTGCTCGGAAAAGAGGCGGCCCTCTTCGTGCCCAGCGGCACCATGGGCAATCAGCTCGCGATCCTGAGCCATACGCGGCCCGGCGACGAGGTCTACGCCGGTGAGGGCGCGCACTGCGCCTGGTACGAGTCGGGCGCGGCGGGCGCCCTCTCGGGGGTGCAGATCGTCGAGGTCGGCCAGGGTGGCATTTTCAGCGCCGACGAGCTCGCCGCCGCGATCAAGCCGCGAGCGTATTGGTGCCCGAACCCACGCCTCGTCGTCATCGAGAACACGCACAACCGCGGCGGCGGCAAGGTGACACCGCCCGAGGTCACGAAGGCGGTGGCGGTGCTGGCGCGGAAGCAGGGCTTGGCGCTCCACCTCGACGGCGCCCGCCTGTGGAACGCCGCGGTCGCGTCGGGCGTGAGCGAGCGTGAGCTCGCCGACCCCTTCGACACCGTCAGCGTCTGCTTCTCGAAGGGCCTCGGCGCGCCGGTGGGGAGCGCCTTCGTCTCGACGGCCGAGCGCGTGGCGGCCGCGCGGCGACACCGCAAGATGCTCGGCGGCGGCATGCGGCAGATCGGCATCCTCGCGGCGGCGGCGCTCGACGCCGTCGCCTACCCCCGCGCGCGGCTCGCCGACGACCACGAGAACGCCAAGCGCTTCGGCGCGATCGTGCGCGAGAGCGGCAAAGCCCAGGTCGAGGAGCCGGAGACGAACGTCATCATGGTCGACCTCGCCGTCGACGCGGGCCGGGTCGTCACCGGGCTCGGAGAGCGCGGCGTGCTCCTCAGCGCGTTCGGGCCGCGGCGGCTGCGCGTCGTCACCCACCTCGACGTCAGCCGAGCCGAGGTCGAGACCGCGGCGAACGCCCTCGTCGAGGTGCTGGGGAAATGACCGGTTGTTCATCGCCTGTCGCCCGTTGCGTGTTTCTCTTTCTCCTCGTCGCCTGCGCGCCCACCTACGCGCCGGGCTACCAAGAGGCGTTCTCCGCCGGGCTTCGCGCGCAGAACGCGGGTCGATGGGCCGAGGCAGCCGAGCTCTTCGCCGAAGCGGGCGCGCTCGGCGACCGGTACAAGGACCGCGACGAAGCGCGGCTGCTCCAGGCCGAAGCGCTCGAGAAGCTCGGCAAGAACGAGGAGGCCGAGGCGGTGTACCGGCGCGTCGAGCGCGACTCGCAGGGCCGCTACCAGGGCCAGCGCGCTGCCTTCGCGCTCGGCCGCCTCGTGTGGGAGACCCGCGGGTTCGAGGCGGGGTCGCGAGAGATGCTCTCCGCCATCCGCAAGTACCCGACGCACGGCATGGTGCGCCACGCGCTCAAGCGGATGAGCATGCACGTCGAGGACGAGCGCGGCCCCGAGGCGGCGCTAGCGTGGCTCGAGCCGATCGCAGCGAGCCTGGAGGGGACGGAGGCCGAGGAGGCGGCGACCTACGAGCGGGGTGGGCTGCTCGCGCGCGTCGACCGCAAGAGTGACGCGGTGGATGTCCTGCTCGCGCAGGCACGAAAGTACCGGTACCCGGCGGGCTCGCTCACCGACGACGCGTACTACGTGGCGTCGCTCTTCCTCGAGGACTTGGGCAAGCATCGAGAGGCGGTCGACGTGCTGCGTGAAATGCTGGCGCCGACCGAAGCCGCCTACGGCGGCGCGAGCTACCGGCGTCCGCGGTTCCCGCAGGCGCAGTACCGCATCGCCGTGCTCTACCGCGATCGGTTCGGGGATCGTGAGGGTGCGAAGCGCGAGTTCTGGCGGGTGTACACCGACCACGAGACCTCGCGACAAACCGACGACGCGCTCTGGCAAAAGGCGCGGCTCGAGGCCGAAGATGGCCAGCAAAAAGACGCGTGCGCGACGCTCGACGTGCTCGCGAACGAGAAGCCCGATTCGCGCTTCGTTCGTTGCGTGCGCCTGCTCTGTCCGACCGCGGCCGCACCCGAAGGCGAGCGCGGCTGCGCACCCTACATCGAAGAGCAGATCACGAATCGGTGATCGCCCCCCTCACGCAGTGAGGGGGCCGGGGGGGTGAAACATCAGCGCCGACGTCATCGAGCACGACGACGTGCCCGACTCGGCAGGCGGTCACGGCTCGTCTTCGTCGTCGGCCTCGGGCTCGACGTCGTCGTCACCGTCGTCGTCGTCGTCGTCGTCGAGGTCGACCTCGTCTTCGTCGTCGGCCTCCTCGTCCTCGTCGGTGGCGCCGCCGCCGGCGCGCTCGTACTTCACGTCGATGCCGACCTCACCGAGCTGCGTCTCGAGCAGCTCGAACAGCTCGTCGGCGTCGTCGCCGTTCCAATCTTCGAGCAAGTCGGAGAGGAACTCGTAGAAGTCGGCGTTGTCGAGGCGGCGCTCGATCTCCTCGACTTGCTCCTCGCTGAAGGCCTCGAGGATGTCTTCGCGGAGCGACTCGGTGTCGCCCTCTTCGATGGCATCCGCGGCCGAGAGACGGATCTGTTTGACGGCACGCTTGTCGAGAAAGATCTCCATGTGCGTTTGACTTGCTCGTTTAGGCAAGGATCGGACCTGTCGTCAAGCTCGCGACAATGCGAGTACGATGGTTGGGCCCGACGGTCACATGAGGCGGCTCCCGGAACGCTCCATCCTTGTCACGTGCGCCGCGGTCGCGGCGCTCGCGTTTCCCTCGCTCGCGCGCGCGAAGGAGACGGACAAGGCCGCCCCTCCGCCCGCGCCAACCACGTCCGACCTCGGCGCTGCTCGCGCCGACCCGCCGCCCGTCGACGAGGCGCCGGACACCACGCAGCCGTCCGCCCTCGAGGTCGACTACGCGCAGTACGGCGTCGCGCTCGCCGCCGAGATCCCGGTCGAGCCCGGAGGCATCTGCCCCGAGCGTGCGACGGTGCCCTGCATCATCGGGCTCGGAGGCGGCCCGGTCCTGCGCGGCGGGTATCGGCCCGCGGGGCCGTGGTACTTCGGCGGCGCCTACCAGTTCTCGAAGCTCGACTCGAACAACCTCTACCGCCTCGGCATCCTGCAGCAGCTCCGCGGTGAGATGCGGTACTTCGTCTACACCGGCTCCCGCGTCTCGCCGTACGTTACCTGGGGCCTCGGCGGCATGGTGTACGGCAACGAGTTCGGCGTCGAGACGGGCGGCGCGACGGCGCTGGCTGGCCTGGGCCTGGAGCTCGAGATCACCCGTTTCGCAGTCGTCGGGTTGAATCTCTCGTACCAGCCGATGCTCTTCGCCGAGTTCGTGGACACGGCGGGGCAGGCGCGCGACACCGGCGTCGCCCACTACGTCCACCTCGAGTTCGTGATCGAGCTCCGCTCCGAGCTCAACCGCGAGTGACAGAGACTTGACGAACGGGCCCGGGCACGGTCCCCTCCCATCGGTGCTTTGCGACGTCTGTGGGCGCGACAACCCGGACAGGCTTCTCTACTGTCAGGATTGCGGAAAGCGTCTGAAGGCGCCTTCTCCCACGAAGAGCGCGGCAGCCGCGCCCGCGCCCGTGTCCTCGCCGGCCGCACCCCCGAGCCCGGGGCCTCGTTCGGTCGCGCCGAGCCATCCCGAGAGCCGCCGGTCGCGGCCGGAGGCGCCGAGCTTCTCGTTCGCGCCGCCTCCCAACGAGAGCGGGCCCGGCGCCGCCGGGGCGCCACCGCCGTCTACGGGCTCGCAAGCGGGCCCCGACACGACCCCCGGCGAAGCCGCATCCGGCGAGGCGGCCTGCAGCGTGTGCGGCGCGTCGAACCCGCCCGCCTACCGGTACTGCGCCGTCTGCGGCGGCGCGATCCGCGGGGCGGGCAG
Organism: uncultured Polyangiaceae bacterium; assembly: GCA_938004815.1. Lineage (GTDB taxonomy): Bacteria > Myxococcota_A > Polyangia > Polyangiales > Polyangiaceae > Xiheicaenibacterium. Next base: position 8,366 of record CALKVR010000162.1, read on the forward strand.
CGGGCCGGCTTCGAGCGGCGGCGTCCCGGTGCCGCCCCCACCTTCGCCCCTCGCTCTGCACGCGCCGGCGCCGGTCCCGACGGGCGATCTCTTCGAGGCGACCCCGCCGCCGGCGGCCGCGAACGGTGACGCTGCGCCGAGCGCTGCCCCCCCATACTTTCCACCGCCACCCGTGATCCCGGCCCAGCCGATCCTCGCCTCGCCCGTGGTCGCCATCGCCGAGCCTCCGCAGCCGCGGCCGACGATGCTCACGTGCAACCGCTGTCAGGGCCAGTCGGACAGCCTCGCCCGCTTCTGTAAGTACTGCGGCGCCCCGCTCGCGGGCGGCGGGGGCGCCCAGCCCACCGCGGTGAGCGCGTCACCGGCCGCGCCGGCCGCGCCGCCTCGTCGTCACATCGAGCCGGCCGCCCCGCCCGCTCCAGCGGCCGCGCCGATACCGACCCCAGCCGCGGAGGCCCCTGCGGCCCCGGCAGCCACCCCTCCCCCAGCCCCGCAGCCAATCGCCCGCATCGCGCCCGTACAGGTCCCAGCGCACGTGGCGTCGCCCTTGATCGGCAGCGGCCTCGCGCCGAGCGGCGACACCGTTCAGACGCGCGCCCCCGACCGTGCGCCCGACCGGCCACCTCCGCCCGACCGGCCACCTCCGCCCGACCGGCCACCTCC
>CALKVR010000163.1 GCA_938004815.1 uncultured Polyangiaceae bacterium
GAGCGGGAGCGGGCGGCGGCGCCGGCGTCGGCTTGGGGATCGACGTGGGCCGCTTGGGCGACGGCTTGGTCGAGCTACCGGAGACGTCCTCTTCGTCGTCCTCGTCCTTGCCGGCCGTCTTGGTGGTCGAGGCCTTGGTACTGCCCTTTGGCCCGTCCTTCGCGGTCGGATCGTACCGCAGCCGCGAGAGCTTGCCGTGGACGTGGAAGCCCCACATACCGTCGGGTCGCTTCGCGCGCTTGAGCTTGCGATCTTGGCTGATGAGCGCCGGGAACGGCGGGTCGTCGACGAAGAGCGCCTTGGTTTTGTCGTCGAAGTTCTTGTAGTCGTCCGAGAACCCGAACCGCACCCACAGGTCGGCGACCGAGGCGTCCCACGGTTCACGGAGCTTGATCGTGCCCTCGCCCAGGAGCTCGAGATCGCGGGCGGTCGCGCCGAACTTCTCGATCTTGAGGACGCCTGCGTCGGCCTTGCCTTCGATCTCGAACGTCCCCAGCGCGGCCGGCGGCAGCGCCATGAGATCGCGGAACTTCGCCTTGCCGTCGCCCATGACCATATCGGTCACGGTGAGGGTGAAGCTCCCCGCCGCTTTGCTCCATTTGCCCTGCGACGAGAGCTCGAGCTTGCCGCTCGCGATCCCCTTCATGGGTACGCTCGCCAGGTTCGCGAGCGGGGAGATCTGCGCGAGGTCGATGTTCTCGAGCTCGATCGAGAGGTCGCCGCCGCCGATCGGGATGGTCCCGTGCACGCTCCCGCCGAATACGTCGGCGCCGAACTCGATGCGGACGCGCCCGATGAGCAGGGGCAAGAGCTTTACCCGCGCGTGCGCGTGCTCGATCAGGATGGTCGAGTCGCGCGGCTTCTTGGGCTTGTCGTCTTTGTCGCCCTTGTCGTCCTTGTCGCCCTTGTCGCCCGAGTCGGCGAGCGCGGCGTCGTCGGCCCCGCTCTTGCCGGCGACCTTTGCGAGCGGGCCCTTGGCGCCCACCGACGTCTTCTTCGGGGCGGTCGTCGCGCCACCGGGCTCGTCGTCTGCGTCGGGCGGGATGACGATCTTCGTGCCCGAGAGCTCGACGCCGCTCAGCCAGTAGCCGTCGAGGCTCATGATCTCGAGCCGCCACGCGTCGGCGCCCTTGGACGCCTGGGTGCGGGCGAACTCGGCCTGGACGCGGTCCTTGACCCGATCCCAGGGGAAGCTCGCGTACACGCCCACGACCAGGCAGAACAAATAGAAGAGGGGGTACAAGAAGTACTTCGCGACCCCGAGTAGGCGGGCTCTCACAACTCCTCCTCTGCCGCGGCGTCGGCCTCGGGCTCCGTCTCTTTCTTGGGCTCGCCTTTGCGCTCGAACGCCGAGACGTGCATCTCGATGTCGTAGCTGTCGGGCTCGCCCGCGCGGGGGGTCATCTTCAGCTTGGTGATGGCGACCGGCAGCCCGCTCCGCTCGATCTTCTCGAGCGTCTTGGCGAAGCCGGCCAGACCCACCTTCTTGAACCGCACGTTGAGCACGTGCTCGACGTACTTCTTGCCGTGGGGCACGTCGGGCTTGGCGCTCGACTCTGCGATGTCGACGTCGTTCGCGCTGGCGGCGTCCTCGACGAACGTGGCCAGGGGCGGCATCTTCTTCGCGTAACGAGCGAGGAGCGTCTCACGCGCTGACTTTCGCTTGGCGATCTTGTCGCGCGACTCGTTCACCTTCTCCAAGAAATCGCGGATCTCCTGGTTCTCGTCGCGCGACGCCGTCACTGTGCGGTGCAAGTAGATCGGCAAGAAGAGGAAGATCGCGGCGGCCAGGGTGCCCGCGAGCCCGAGGAGCAGGTTGCGCTCGCGCGGCTCGAGCTTGGAGATGCGCTCGGCGAGGCTCACTTCTCCTCCTTGGCCGAGGTCGCCGGCGCGGCGCCCGTCGTCGTCTTCTTCTTGGGGTCCTTGTCGGCGCAGCGCAGGTCCATCTCGAGGATGTATTTCTGCTTCTCGGTGTTGTGCTGCACCACCTTCTGGATCTTCACGTCACGGAAACACGGGTTCTCGCGCATCGCGGCGGCGATGCGGTCGGCGGCTTTTTGGGCGTCCGTCCCCGTCGGGACGAGCCCCTGGATGACGGCGTGGCCGCGCGCGATGTCCAGATCGGCGACGTCGTGAACGATGTCGGGCGGCACCGCTTTGGAGAGCTGCACCATCACGTCGAAGGCATCGACGCCCGGGGCAGGGTCGTCCTCACCCGCGGGGCCCTTCTCCAGGAGCTCGTTGGCGCGCGCGATGTCCAGCGTCTCTTCGCCCAGCACTTCACGCGTCGTAGCCTTGAGCTGCTCGTCGAGGATCGAGCGCTCCGACGACAGCGCGCGCAGCTCGGCCACGATGTTGAAGCCGAACGAGACGAGGATGACCGCGCCGAGCCCCGAGAGGAGCGGTAGCTTCTCGCGAAGGAACGCGAAGCTCTGCGCGGCCTCGAGCGGGCCCTGGCGCAGGTTCAGCGAGCGCGACCGGCCGCTGATCGAGAGCGCGAGCGCGACGGCGCGGGCGTAGACCGGCAGCGACTCGATGTGTGCCTCGGTCGCGCCCTCGATGCGCGCCGCCGGCAAGCGCGTGACCGGCACCCCGACCGTCCCCGAGAGGTAGGCCTCGGCCCCTTGAATGGAGACGCCGCTGCCGACCAAGAACAGCGCCTCGACGGGGGCGCCGCCGAGGGCGCGCCACGCGGCGAACGACTGCTTCAGCTCACGGCCGATGGCTGGTGCGTTGCCGGGCAGGCCGTCGGTGCCGCGCGAGACGGTGCGCACGAACGCGGCCTCGCCCCCGTCGAGCACGACGAGCTCGCTGCGCGCCTCGCCGAGATCGAGCACGGCCACCGGCCCGCTCGCCCCCGACAGCTCGGGGACGACGGGGACGAGGTTCGCCAGCGTCAAGGAGCCCGTGTCGACCGAGTCGGGCTCGCGACCGACGCCGTCGCGGACGACGTCGATGTACTGCTGCACGTCGTCGATCCGCGCGATGGCGGCGAAGATCAGGAGCGACTGCGGATCGGTCGACTTGAGCTGCCGCTTGTCGAAGACCGCGCCCTCCATCTCGAACGGGATCGAGCCCTCGAGCTCGAGGGTGAGCACGTTCTCGAGCTCCTTTTGCGCGGCCAGCGGGAGCTCGACGCGGCGGCAGTAGCAGCGGGCGCCGGGCAGGGCGACCGCGATCGAATCCGGCCGGAGCCCCTTGAGCGCCTGGCCGACGGCGGCCGCGGGGCCGTCATCGCCGATCGGGACCTCGGTCAGCGTCTCGAGGAAGACCTTGCGGTACGCGGTGCGGATCACCGCGACGCGGACGATGCGAGAGCCGATGTCGATACCTGCGAGGCGCGCCATTACTGGATCCGGTGGTAGATGATGACACCGAGCGGATCGCTCGCCAACGCGGCCGCGATCTCTTCGGGGGTGGCGGGCTCGTCCTGTGCGGGAGCCGCCTCGTCTTCGGGGCGCGGGTTCTTTCCGCTGTCCGGGTTGGCCGGGTCCTCGGCCTCGGCGCCTTGCCCCAGCTCGTTGGCGGACCGGAAGTCGACGACGTCGTGGATGCGAACGCGCGTCTCGCGCTGGCGGCCCGGCACGATGCCGTCGACGTAGATGCTGAAGACGCGGCTCTCGGTCTGCACCGCCTTTTCGATCAGCTTCGGGTCCTTGAACGTGATGGGCTCCATCCCGAGAGCCCCGAAGAGCTGGCCGATGCCCCTGCCCTTGCCTTGGAGCGCCCGCACGAAGCCCTTGGGGCTCCTGAAGACGGGCATGCCCTGTGTCACCTCACGCGCCAGCGTGACCGCCATGAGGAAGATCGACATCTGCTCGGGGTCGATGCAGAGGGGGGCCTCGGGGGCGCCCGCGCACGCGAGGGCGAGGAGCGTCTGCGCGTTGGCGGTGTTGACGTTGACCTTGCCCTGGCCCCACACGGTGAGGACGCGGCTGTCCGGGTCGGCCGGGTTCGGGTCGACGAACGTCGCCCAGAAGTCGTCGCTCACCCCGCGCACCAAGCGCACCTCGTCGAGCGAGTCGAAGGCCGCGTTCTTGCGGACGTAGGGCAGGCCGATGCTCTGGTAGTAGTTGTCCTCGGGGCCCTGCGACGCGCTCGCGGAGTCGGCGAGCGGGTCGCACGGGTAGTTGTTCTCGTCGGCGTCGGTGAAGTCGACGAGCGCCCCGCAAATGGTGGGCTGGTTCGAGAACTGGCCGTCGGCGTCGGCCTCTTCGAAGAGCGGCGCGTATTGCGGCGACGACATGAGCCCGAGGAGCGCCGCGCCGACCTGGCGCTGGCTGAAGGGGTCGCCCTTGGCGCCCGAGTTCACGTTGATCTTCGCGTCCTCGTCGATGATACGGATGTCGAAGCAACCGCCCGTCGCGCCGAGGTTCTTGCCCGATTCGATCTTGGCTTGGGTCGCTCTCGCGAAATCGGCTTGGCCCTCTTCACAGTTGAAAGGCCCGAGCACCATGCTCGTGAACTTCCACACCGGGATCTGCGGCGGCGCGCCCTTTTGGCCCATCGCCGCCCAGATGGGGGCGAACACCTGCCGGACGGGCTGCTCCACGGCGATGAGCATGCGCGAGAGGTTCACGCCGCTACGCGCGTGGTACTCGGCCTTGAGCGCGTCGCGCTCGGCGAGCGCAGCCGACAGCGTCGACGACGACGACTCTTGCAGATCGGTGACGAGCACCGTCAGAACCACCAGCGACCCGAGCACGAGAATGAGCGCGACCCCGCGCCGCTTTTTCTTCTGGGCGGCGATGCGCGCGCGGACCCGCGCGAGCGGCGTATCGAGCTGGGCTTCTCGCGCCGTCATAGGGGCAACCCGAAGGTGAGGGGGGCGCGCAGCGTGACGGGGACCTTGGTCAGGTAGCGGAGCGGCTCGCCGGCCCCGGCGCGGTTCAGGAGCAGCTCGACACGGACGTGGCTGGGCAGGCGCTCGAGCTGACCGATGCCGGCCGAGTCCCAGTTGTCGACCCACTGGCCGGTGAGCGGGTCGAGATACTGAAAGTCCAGCATCTGAACGTCGTACGCGAGCACGAGGACGGCGCCGCCCTTGTCGGGATCCATGTCGATGAACGGCGACTCGCGGCGCGCGAGATCGGTGGCGCCCGTCGACGGGTCGGGCGAGAGAAAGTACGAGATCTCGTTCTGATCCGACTCGTGCTTTCCAAAGCCGAGGCGGCGGTGCGAGAACGACGTGAAGTCGAGGCGGTCGAAGCGCCCGCCGTCCTTGCCGATGAACGCCGTCTGGCTGGCCTGGAGCTCGGGGTGCTGCAGCGGGCGGTGGAGCGACAGGAACGCGCTCTGGATCTCGCGCGCCATCCGGGAGACGGCGGACCGCCCCTGGTGGAACCGCTCGCTCGAGGTATCGAGCGACTTTCGCGTGCGGGCCATGCCGTCGAGCGCGCCGTAGACGAGCGAGGCGACCATCGCCAGGACGCCGATGGCGACGAGGATCTCGAGCAGGGTGAGGCCGCGGCGACGTGCTCTCATCGCATCGTCCCATCCGGGTTGACGGGCTTGCCGCCGATCTTGAGCCCGCCCGCGCTGCCGCTCGAGCCCTTGCCGCCGCCGGTCGTCTTGTCGCCCGGAGCGCCGCTGCCCGTGCTCGCGGTGTCGTCCTCTTCTTCGCCCTCGGGCAAGAGCCCGCCGATGTTGACGAGCCCCGCTTCTTTCGAGTTGACGATCCACTGCACGAGCTCGATCGACTGCTCGCGGTTGCCCTCGTGCCAGGTGATCGTCACCGTCGCGCGCCGCACGCCTGCCTCGAAGAGCGTCTTGAGGTCGGGGTAGACGACGCTCATCACCATCGACGAGAGCCCATCGAGCATGCTGTCGGCGCCGCCCGCGAACGTGTCGGCGACGTCGCCGATATCCCCCGCGTTGGCGAAGTCTTTCGAGCGGGCGCCGAGGAAGGCGAGGCCGCCGGGGGCCGCGCCGCCCCCGAGGCCCGGGATGAAGCTCGGGCCGCCCTTCGAGCCGAGGTTGAGCTCGGCGTCGAGATCGAGGTCGCCGAAGTTCGCCTCGGGGAACTCGGGGCGCTCGACACGCCACGCGCACGTCATGCGTGCGTTGTCGTCGCCGCAGCACGCGCCTTGCTCGGACACGTCGGTGAGCTGAAAGCCGTTCTGCTCGAGGTCGGCCTCGATCTCGCTCATCTTGCAGCGAACGAGCCCGGTCGCCTCGCTCACGTTGCGGGCGTGGCCGACGCTGGCGAACGAGCCCGCCTGCGCGGCGAAGATCGCGGTGAGCCCGAGCCCGAGGATCGCGACCGCGACCAGGACCTCGAGCAGCGTGAAGCCGCGCTGACGGCGCCGCGGGGGCCGGCGAGGTCGACGGCAGTGCGGGGTCATCCGCCCACGTCCTCTCGCTCCGAAGCCTCGCGCTCGTCGCGCGGCCGGGGCATGTCGACGCGACCCTTGTGGATCGTCGTCTTGCCTGTGAGCGGTGCCACGATCACCGTCATGTAGCTCGAGGTGTCGCTCTCGTCGGCGTTGGAGACACGCAGCTGAACGGCGGCGGTCTCGGTCTGCCCGCCGGGGAAAAAGTAGAGGTATGCCCGGCCCTGGCCGATGGGTTCGAGCTGGTGGTCGGTGTCGACCCGCCAGAACTGGATACCGCTGGGTAGCTCGCGACCCTCTTCGGGGAAGCCGCGCGCCTTCACGGTGCTGAAGCTCGCGCGAGGCGCGCGCGGGCCCTGGGCGATGTCGGTAGCCGCGATCGCCTGCTCTTCGATCTCGGTGGCGGCCTCGGCGCCGCCGGCTTGGTCACGCCGCACGAGGTGGGTGCCCTCGGCCTCCTCGAGCAGGAGCTTGCCCTCTTCGAAGTCGAACACGAGCCGAGTCACCTTGGAGCTGGCGGTGGCGTGTGCGTACGCGACTCGAACCGCGCCTGCGATCTGCGTCGTCCCACGCTTCAGCCGCGCGCTCGAGACGCCGCCGAACCCGAAGACCGCCGTGGACGTGATCACGGCCACGAGCGCCACGGCCAGAAGGAGCTCGACGAGCGTCACGCCGCGGCGCGCCCGCTCCACCCACCGCACGCCGACACCCCCCTCCACGTCGTGGAGGGGGGCCGGAGGGGAGGAAAGAGCAGGTACCAACGCCATCAGCTCTTACAGTTCGGCAACACGCTTGATGTCGCTGGGCTTGAAGTCGTCGCGGATGTCGTCGGGCGTGCCCTCTTTGGTGTCGCGCCCGTTCGAGTAGACGCGCACGTCGCCGTTCTCTTCGCAGACGATGCGGTAGGGCGTGTTGAAAGGATCATCCGTCTTGCTGGCGTCGAGCTTCTTGGTTTCGACCAGGTCCTTGACGGTGGGGCACGCGCCGCCCTCGGCGTCCATGTTGATCCAGAGCTCGGCGGCTTGCTTCACCGCGTCGGCGCCGACCTTGGCTGCCTCGACCTTGGCTTTCCGGAAAGAGGGGAAGACGAGCAGCGTCGCGCCGCCGGCGATGACGGCCATGATGGCGACGACGATGAGGACCTCGACGAGCGTCACGCCGCGCCTGGCTCTCTGGCCCGCTCGGGCCCGAGCGATCTGCGCCATCACCTTCTGAAACTCGACGTTCTCCATCACTCGCTCCATACCGGTCTAGAACCAGGTTCTTGTCGGAAGCATTCGCGCCGACGTGGTCGCGAACCAAAAAAATGGGACTCTTGGATCACTGGATCCGATCGAGCCCTCCAAAGACCCCGTCGGGGCCGTCGCTCAACAGATCATAGCTGCCAGGGTTCTCGAAGCCCGGGCAAAGGAGACGAAGTGGGCGGCCCCAGGCGTCGGCGGGCTCGAACGACAGGTAGCCGCCCGGCTCGAGCTCGGCGAGCGAGGCCGGGCAGCGCCCCTCGTGATCGGCGCGGTACGCGTCGACGGCCTTCGCGACCACGCCGATCGTCGCGCGCGTGGAGCGGACGCCGATGTTGTGGCGCTCGCGCACGCCCAGGACCACGAACAAGAGCACCACCGCCCCACCGAAGGCGAGCGGCCTCGCGCGCGAGAGGCCGAGCCGCGCCACGAGCGACCCCGTCTTCTCCCAGGGGAAGAAGATCGTTCGATCGCGGAGCTTCTTCGTCCTCGCCATGGCTACCCCGCGAAGCTCGACATCTGGATGAGCGGCATCAGGATCGAGAACGCGATGAAGGCGACCGCTCCGCCCATGACCACGATCATGAGTGGCTCGAGGAGGCTGGTCAGCACCTGGACGCGCGTCTCGACCGCGGCGTCGTAGGCCTCGGCCACGTTCTCGAGCATGTTCTCGAGCTGGCCGCTCTTTTCGCCGATCGCGATCATGTGGGTCACGATCGGGGGGAAACGCTTCGATCGCTTGAGGGGCTCGGCGATGCTCTGCCCCTCGCGGATGCTGCCGATGGCCTCGCTGATGACGCCCTCGAGCACCGCGTTGTCGAGGACGTTCTTGACGATGTCCATCGCGGTGAGGAGCGGGACGCCGGCGGCGAGGAGCGTCGCCAGGGTGCGTGAGAAGCGCGCGATGGCGAGCATCTGAAGGAGCTTGCCGAAGAGCGGCGCGCCGAGCCAGAAGCGGTCCCAAGCGAGGCGCCCCTTGGGGGTCTGGCGCCAGCGGTGCTGCCCGTACCCGGTGCCGATGGCCATGATCAAGAGCAGCCACCACCGCTTGCCCATGAAGCCGCTCATGAAGATGAGCAGCTCGGTGTACCAAGGCAGCGCTTGGTCCATCGACTGGAACGTCGTGATCAGGTTCGGCACGACCGCCACCATCAGGACCGAGATGATGATGGTTCCGATGATCGCCATCAGCCCGGGGTAGGCGAGGGCGGCCGTCACCTTGCCGCGGAGGCGCGCCTGGCCCTCGAGAAAGTCGGTCAAGCGCTCGAGGACGGTCTCGAGCGTGCCCGACGCCTCGCCCGCGCGCACCATGTTGACGTAGAGCGTGGGAAAGATGGCCTTGTGGTGCTCGAGGGCGGCGGCGAAGCTCGTACCCTCGCGGACCTGCTCGCGGATGTTGGTGAGCGCGCGCTTGAGGCTCTCGCGCTCGACCTGCTCGATGAGCGCGTTGAGCGACTCGA